>WJJA01000408.1 GCA_014729955.1 bacterium | reverse complement strand
CCGTATCCTTGGCCTGCGCGGTGTCGATGATCGTCTCGTATCGTGCGATGGAATTGTTCAACGACTCCACGCGCGCCTTCAGACTGCGCCCCGCACGATCCAGAGTCACCTCTTCAAATAACGGCTGCAGGCCTGTCATGTAGAACATGACCAGGATGAAAATGCCGAGTACGCCGATCATCCACCAGGAACCGGCGAACTGACGGGATTCCGCTTCATCCAGCGTCTGCTCCAGGTTGTTGAGCGAGTCGATGATCGATGGATCGCTCGGGTTTTGAGCTCGTGCTTCCTCCAGCTTCTTCCGCGCTTCGCGGATTTCCGCCTGTGTACCGGGAAAGCGGTCCCCGCTTTCCTCGAATTCGAGCGAAAAACTCTCAAAAATCTCGTCGTACAACTGCGCAGCCCGTTCGTCGGAATTCCCCTCCGCCATGATCCTTCCTCCCGTTTCCAACCTGTATGCAATGTGAATCCTGCTGCCTTCTGAACAAAACCTGTGATCATCCATACCACAGGAGTAATAATCCTTCTTAAACTGGAACAATCGATAAAAATATGGCTGAATAACAAGATACTTCTTGTCTCTACCATAAGAAAGGGGTAGCATTTGAATCAATGGCGTTTGTTAAACTGAAATACGGATAATACGGCGAATATGTCACGGTACGAAGTCATATCTCTCCGGATGAGAGTTGATAGGACGAAGCAGCAGGCTGGAAGAGGGAAAAAGGGGTTCGATCGACGGTGTTGCACCGTCCACGGGACATGCCGGAAACGATGATGCAACTACCGGGGCAATGCGAGGGTTCTGCCGTCACGCTCCGCCTGTTCGTACAGATCTTCGGCGATGGCCGTGTCACCCTCCGGGTCCCAGTGCCCGAGTTCGTAACTGTGTCGGCGTCCCTGTTCCGTGATCTTCCATGCAGGATGCCAGGGAATCACACCCTGCTTGCGGTTCTGGAGCAGCACAAGGTACACATGAGTGCGTACCGCCGGCGCCGCGCTCCCCTGTGAAGGCCGAATGCCGGGACGATACGCCGCCGCCAGTTTCCCTCTTGTGCGACCGGTTGCGGGATCGTTCAGTGTAATGAAGATGCGCAGCTCCCCGCCGCAAGCTGAGCAGGAAGAGATGCCGTGCTCGGCCGCCTCGCGTACCACGGCATAAAGCGACGGTGCGCCGTAGGACGCGCCGCACGTTTTGCACATGTACTCGCTGTGCTTTACTTCCAAGGGTTCATCCTCCATCTGGATGTCGGTTTGTTGCGACTTGAAGAATAGCCTCTCTCTGCAAGCATCGCATAAGAACCGCATGCAAACTGTATGAAGAGTGGCCACAACCGAACGATCCCCGTTGCGGTCGATCAGAAACCCTCCACAGTTACAGAACAGTGGTGATCTTCCTTGAAACGTGTTCCGTGGAAGATCTTGACCGCTCGCACGGGGTTTTGATTGTATCCTCCTCACAGGGAATGCTACATTGATAAATGTCAGTACGATGTCCTGGTTTCATATCATACCGATGAGGAATCCCATGAACTTGACCGGTCTGCACCTGTTGCTGAGTTATCGTTGCACCTACGAGTGCGACCATTGCTTTGTGCGATCCTCCCCCTTTGCGGCCGGCACCATGACACTTTCCTTTGTCCGGGACGTTCTGCAGCAGGCTGCCGATGCAGGCACGATCACCTCGATCTACTTTGAAGGCGGCGAGCCGTTCCTCTACTATCCGATTCTGCTGCAGGGTGTCAAAGAGGCGAGGGCGAAGGGATTTGACGTCGGGATCGTATCGAACGGCTGGTTTGCCGAGACGGTCGAGGATGCCCTCGAATGGCTGCGTCCCTTTGCGGATATGGGCGAGGTCGCGTTTTCCTTCAGCGATGACGACTACCACGGTGACGCTTCATCCGAGGAAACCCCCGCCGCTCGGGCAAGGCAGGCCGCTGCGCAGCTGGGCATGGAAGCGGGCAGCATTGCGATTGAACCACCCTGCGGTGAATACGATCCGCAAACCCCAGGTGAGCCGATCCTTGGCGGCGGGGTACGCTTTCGCGGTCGTGCGGTGGAAAAACTTGCCGACAAAACCCTGCCGCGAAGAACCTGGGAGTCATTCGACCACTGCCCCGACGAAGACTGGGACGAGATCGGGCGATTGCACCTGGATGCTTACGGTAACCTCTTCAACTGCCAGGGTATCGTCCTCGGCAACCTGCAAACCCAAACCCTGCGTGAAGTGATCGATTCATGGGAGCCGGATTCGCACCCGATTGTCGGTCCGCTGAAACGCGGCGGACCCGCTGAACTGGTGCGTTTCTTTGACCTCGATCTGCAGGGACGCTATCTCGACGCCTGCCATCTCTGCTTCCTCGCACGCAAAGTCCTGCTGGACCGTTATCCCGATCTGCTTGCACCGACACAGGTTTATCGGGACGTGTAAGAAGAACGACGTCCCGCCGAAACCGTCGATTACAGCCGCCGGAACAATCGCCATACAACAACTCCAGGGCTGCCCGTCCCGCCATTCAGTTCGAACGGTGTATACCATAGTGAAATACTTCTAATTGAATGATAGTTTTCAACCGATATAATGGAAGAAGAGTGTTGAAAAGCAAGGAAAAGATTCGTATCCTATAGAAACACCAAAAATACTTAATATCCCACATACGGTGCCTCGGGGCCGGCGGGCGAGTGCTCGAGTAAGAACAACATCGGTCGATCCAAATCGAGGCCATCCCGGCACCGGGTTGAGTTGCTCAATGTTCTTGCCGAATGCAAAATACGGATGCCCCTGCAGAGTTCGCGAATTCGGGAGGGTTCATGTTTGCCAACGCTTCACTGTCGCGTAAACTGATCAGCAGTTTTGTCGTCGTAGCGGTCTTGATCGCGGTGGTTGGGCTGATCGGCTTTGTTTCCATGGAACGCATGAAAGATGCAACCTCCGCCATCCTGGATGAGGATGTGCCCCTCATCGATGGAGCGCTCCGAATGACGATCATGGTTTCCGAAGCGCGTGCCGACCTTCTTGCCATGTCGTCCACCCAATCGGATGCCGAGCGAGACCGTCTTCGCAACCGATTCGATGCCCGCGTCGAAGCGATCCGGTCCATGAGCGCATCCCTGCAGCCCGTTGCCGAAGCGAAGGGCGAGGAGATCGCGGAACGCTTCAATGACCTGGATCCCGCCCTGGATTCGTTTGTCGCCGAAGCAGAAGCGCTGCGGGAAGCAATCGAAGTCGCCTCTCAATCCTCCCGACGCAGAGCGAAATCCGTCACTTCGGTGAACCTGGAAGGTCTGACCGAAGCCTACGGCGGGGTCAGCTCGGTTCTGCAGGACCTGGAGTACCTGATGGGCTCTGAAATGGAAACGTCCCGCGGCACGGTCGTGGCCGCGGAAAGCACCGCGAACCTCTGGACCTTCGCCATCACCGGGCTCGGCATGGTCATCGGCGTGCTGATGGGCCTTGGATTGTCACGTCATATCGCCGAGCCGATGAACCGCATGATTTATGTCGCGAACCATATATCGCGTGGCGACCTGGACCATGACATCCAACTGCAACGGGGCGATGAGGTCGGACGATTGGCCGACGCATTTCGTGCCATGCAAGCGTCGCTTTCACGCAAGGTGGACGTCGCCCGGCAGATCGCCGGCGGCAACCTGTCGGTCGACATCACACGTGATTCGGACAAAGATGCCCTCGGCGCGGCGATGATTGAAATGCGTGAACAGATCAATACCCTTATCGAAGAGATCGCACAGCTCGTCGACGCCGTGAAGCAAGGCGATCTCTCCAGGCGGGGCGATCTGGACCGTTTCGACGGCGCATGGGAAGACCTGATCCGCGGTATCAACGACCTGATCGAAGCGTTTGTAAAACCGATCAAGGTGACGTCCGACTACATCGACCGGATTGGGAAGGGTGATATTCCTGCCCCGATCACGGACACGTACCACGGCGAGTTCAACGAAATCAAGGATAGTGTCAATGATTGTATTCATGCGATCAACCTGTTGATCGAGGACACGCACCTGCTCGTGGATGCGGCGGTTGAGGGGCAGCTGGATCAACGCGCCGACGACAAACGTCATGTCGGTGAGTATCGCACCATCATCAGGGGCATCAACGACACCCTTGATGCGATGATTCGACCGGTGCAGGAGGCCTCCGAGGTGCTCGAGAAGATGTCCCACGGCGATCTCACCAACAAGATGGCGGGCGATTACCGTGGCGACTTCGCGAAGATTCGGGATGCATTGAATTCCACCCTCGATGCTCTCAACGATCTCCTGGGTGAGGTATCCACGGCTGTGCAACAGGTCGGCAGCGGAGCCGGGCAGGTCTCTGACGCGAGCCAGTCGCTGTCGCAGGGAGCGACCCAGCAGGCGTCGTCGCTGGAAGAGGTGACCGCCTCGGTGACCGACATGGCTGACCGTGCCGCAAGCAATGAATCGTCCGCGCAGGAGGCGAACGGCATCTCCGACACCGCACGTGAAGCGGCGGAGAAAGGCAACCGCAGCATGGCGACCATGATCGACGCCATGAACAAAATCAACGACTCCTCCAGCCAAGTTGCCAAGGTGATCAAGGTAATCGACGAGATCGCGTTCCAGACCAATCTGCTTGCCTTGAATGCCGCGGTCGAAGCGGCACGTGCCGGGGTGCACGGCAAGGGCTTCGCCGTCGTCGCCGAAGAGGTACGCAGCCTGGCGCAACGGTCGGCCAAGGCAGCAAAGGAGACGACGGAGATGATCGAGGACTCGATCAAGCGTGTCGAATCCGGCAACAAGATCGCAACGGAAACGGACGACGCGCTGACAGAGATCGTGGAGGCTTCCACGAAGGTTTCCAACCTCGTCGAAGATATTGCTCTGGCCGCCGGCGGACAGAAAACGGCGATCCAGCAGGTGAACGATGCCCTCGAACAAATCGAAGCGGTCACACAACGGACCTCCTCCAGCGCCGAAGAGAGCGCCTCGGCTGCCGAAGAGCTGTCCGGCCAGGCCGAACAGCTGCGGGTTATGCTCGCACGATTCAAACTGCTGCAACGGGAATGGGGCGGAAAGACCGAATCATTCCATTCGGCTGATCTGAGCGACGAGCGCCAAGCCCTCCTGACCGGGAACGGTCGAGGTGCCGGCAGCGGCAGGACAGGCGAACACCGGTATGACGAGCCGGACCTCGAAGAAGAAGACGAATCCAATGACATGCAGCCGGACGATTATATCAACCTCGACGACGACGATTTCGGATCGTTTTAAAATTCGTTCAGCCGTCAGCTTTGGTTCCCGATCAATCATGAGCAAGAGCTGACGAAATGTTGTGTCGGGTCTTGATCCGCGTTCGCGGGGTGTAACCCGACACTCAAATGGATCACAGGCGGCGCCGGAGCGGAAGTAGCCCGGACTACTGCGCCTCAGGCGTGGTGATGTAGCCCGGCGTCGCTGACGCCGGGGAGGCAGGTACCGTCTCGGCAGATCCCTATCCCGAATATTTCACGAGTTCAAACTGTGTCAGATGTGAGGCGAGAAGGATGAAGCTGTATTCCAATACCGCGAATCCTTCGCAACAAAGCAGATGACGCAGTTGGGACCGCCCGAAGGTGGAATGAAAAGATGAGTTGGTCTGGACACAATCGGTGTCAGAGAAAACCTGTATAGCGTGACATTATCTCATTGTTAATATAGTTTTTAGAAAAGAATGTTCTCGCCATTCATGAAATATTCGGGCTATCCGAATGGGGCAGGAGCCACGGCAGGGGTGACATGTGCCGGAGCAAATACGCCGTGCATGTGCACGGCGCAGGTGGTTGACAGATCGGTGGAACGATGGCAGTCCGTCTTATTTCTGATCGTCGGAGGATGCATCGTTCTTTTTTTCTTCTTTGGGCAGTTCTTTCTGTTTCTCGTCTTCGTCGTCGTTCATGCCCTTCTTGAACTCCTTGATCCCTGTGCCGAGACCTTTCATCATCTCGGGGATCTTCCGGCCGCCGAACAGCAGCAGGATCGCCATGATAATGGCCAGCAGTTCCCACCCCCCGGGAGGGGCGAGCAGCGGGATAAACATGTTGTCCTCGCTATTGTCCCATCACGCTGATGATTTTCACCAGCACACTCGTTTCCAGGTACTCGAGATCGATCGGCTTGGTGACGAAATCGGAGGCACCCAGCTTGAGCGCTTCACGGCCGATGGAGATCTCCTGCACCGCCGTCACCATGATCACTCCGATATCGCTGTCGAGTTGTCGGATCTGTTTCAGTGTCTCAATGCCGTCCTGACCGGGCATGCGAACATCCAGCAACACGATATGCGGGTTGAAAGATTTTACCTTCTCCACCGCTTCCGGTCCGCTGTGTGCCACTGCCGGTTCATATTCCTTCAAACGAAAGAATTCCGCAAGGAAATCCGTAATATCCGTCTCGTCATCGACGATCAGGATACGTCCTTTCGAAGCCATCGCGCTCTCTTGTCGGTTGGGCGTGAGAGTCTCATTGTGAGTGGGAATATAGGGGTTGTACGGAAACAAACGCAATCAATCCCACGCTCGAGACGAATCTGAACGGCAGGGAAGAGATTGCAATTGTGCAGGTTGCGTGCAGGTCAGCCTGCCCTGCCAAACGTCAGGAAGAAGGGCTTTCAGCCGGATTCGTTACTCGGTCCCGATCCCCGCTCGTGCTGCTTCACGTCCCTCCTCCTCATCCACACGCCACAGCAGCACGATTCCGACCGCGAAGAAAACGATCAATGCGAGGATCGCGGTACGTAGCGAGCCGGTGATCGCGACCATGATGCCGTAGGTCAACGGTCCGAAGATGGCCGCGAATTTGCCGCTGACCGCGAAGAAGCCGAAGAACTCCGCCTCTCGACCTTCGGGTGTAAAGGTGCCCTGCAGGCCGCGCGCCACCGCCTGGCTCGCGCCCATCACCATCCCCGCGACAATCCCGATGATGAAATACTCCACCACCGGCGCGCCGCTCCAGCCGATCCCGAACGCAAACAGCACCACCGCGCACCAGACGAACAGCGTGATCAGCAGGGTGCGTTTGTTGCCGAGAGCCGTGGTGATCCGCCCGAAGATCAGCGAGCCGAGAAACGCGGTGAACTGAATCATCAGGAAGTAGCCGATCAGGAGCCCCTGGTCCATGTGCAGCACCTGGTCGCCGAAGAT
>WJJA01000407.1 GCA_014729955.1 bacterium | reverse complement strand
GTCCAGGCGATCACCATGAAGAAGGGATCGCCGGAACAGCGCGAGAAACTGATCAGCAAAATTCCAAAGCAGATCGACCGCATGACCGAGCTGGTGCAGAAGCTGGTGAAACTGAAAAGCCTGGAGATCGGCGACTACGCGGTCGGGATCAAGTTTCTCGACTTGCACGGTGATAGCGCGAAAGGCAATGGCGACGCCGCTCCCTCCTTCGCCTTCCAGAAACCTCACCAAAACGGCGGTGGTGTCATTGAAGAACGCAAAAACACCTCCGATAAACCCGATTCAGAGTCATAACCCGGCTACTTCACGAGTTCAAACTGCGTCAGATGCGAGGCGCGCAGGATGAAGCTGTATTGCCATACCGCGAATCCTTCGCAACAAAGCAGATGACGTAGTTGGGACCGCCCGCAGGGCGAATGAAAAAATGAGTTTGGCCTGGACACAATCTGTGCCGGAGAAAAACTGCATGTCGTGATATTATCTTATTGTTAATATAGTTTTTAGAGAAGAAAGATCTCTTCATTCATGAAACATCCGGGCTACGTCTCCCCCACAGCCTGCCCGGGGTCAGCGACCCCGGGCTGCGGCCGGCGGTTACTTCACCAGCATCATCCGCTTCACGACGCGATGATTCTCTGATTCCAACCGATAGAAATAGACACCGGACGACAAGCCTGAACCGTCAAAGGTGACCGCGTGCGCTCCCGCGGCACGGCGACCATCCACCAGCGTCGCCACTTCCCGGCCAAGCGTGTCGAACACCTTCAACTGCATTTTCTGATCCCTCGGCAGCGAAAACGCAATCGTCGTTGTCGGGTTGAAGGGGTTGGGATAGTTCTGCTCCAGCCTGAAAGTCACAGGCTGAGTCACTGGGTCTTCCGGTGTCGTCAGGAAGATCTCTTCGACATACATTCCACGGCTGGTCAAGGCGAACATACTGCCGTTGGCACCCAATCCCAGGGAGAGACCGTTGTCATGGCGAAGCGGGCTCCAGCCGCTTACTTCGCTCCAGGTATCTCCGTCATCGTCGGAGCGAAGGACAAATCCAAGGCTGCGATACCCCTGTGACGGCGCCTGTGCGACCACCAGTGCGTAAAGGTTGCCCTCCTCGTCATACTCGATATCCTTCAGTTCCGCAAACATCATATCCTCGAACGCCGTGGAGAAATTGGTCTGGATGCTTTCCCAGTTCTCACCGCCGTCCGTGCTTCGCATCGCCTGGTAAAAATCCATCGCAATCACCGTTCCGCCGGTCGGAGAAGCCGTGATCGGGCCGGGTGTGCCGATGCCTTCGACAGCGGTCCAGTTTTCACCGTTGTCGGTGGATTTGCTGATTCCGCTCCAGTGCGTATTGTAAATCGTCCCGTCACCTGCAACGGTCAGTTCTCCGGCGGCTCCGTTGTTGAGATAGCTCCAGGATGCGCCGTCATCCATCGAACGATAGAGCCCCAGGTTCATTTCCGCGGCCAACAGGGTACCGGGGTCGGTTTCCACGATGTTGTTGAAAAACCCGCCGTTATCTTCCGGCACGTTGATCTCTTCCCATGTTTCACCCTCATCGTCCGAATACCGTCCCATCATCGCCCCGCTCGAAGCCGTGCCGAGCACAATCACACGTCCGCTGCTCGTGATGGTGAACCCGCGGGGCGGCATGTCGAACATCTCAGCCATATCGATCAGGATCACACCGTCATCGGTCTCTTTGTAGATACGGCTCGGTGCGACGAGCCACGCATTCCCTTCCAGATCGATGTTCGCGATTTCCGCGTACGTGGCGTCCAGGCCGGAGTTGCTCTGCTCCCATGTCGTGCCGTCATCCGGGCTTTTATAGACACCTTCATTGTTCCCGGCGATCAAAGTGTTGCCGCTGAACATCAGCAGACCGGGACGTGCAAAATCGTTCTGGGCCTGTGTGAAATTGGCTCTGCCATCCGTGGAAACCAGGATACGGCTGTTCTCAAGCAGACCGAAACGGTCGTCCTCACCCATGGTCAAGGCGCCGAAACTCCGGTTTTCCATCGAGGTATAGTGCAATGAGGTGGAAGCGCCGTAGTCGTCGGTCGAACGCAGATAGCCGTAGTCCTGGTAATTGTGGACGAAATAGAATGTGCCTTCGTCATCGAAAAGACCGGCTGTCAACTCGCCGTACACGTCCGGGATTTGCTGTTCGGTCCAGTTCGCGCCGCCGTCCTCGGAGACGATAAGATGAACACCGCCCGCCGTGGCGAGATGCGCGACGAACGTGCCGTTGGTCGGATCGGTATACAGCGCGACAATGTCGTTGAACACCGGTGACAGCTCATAGGCAACCTCCCAGTTCTGCCCGTTGTCCACACTACGATAGATATCCGTAGCCGAGGCTGCCACGATCGTGTCGCCGGACGCCTCAATCGACTCAATGCCATACAGTTCCCAATCCGCGAGCACAAAATCGTTCAATGCCGTCGTGCCGACAAACACGGATTCGATGGCAATATAAACCGTGCCGTCCGGTCGTTCCAGCGCGTCGAACGGTACATCGTTCCCGGCATTGTTTTCATCCAGTGTGCCGATACCGGTATGAGTCCAGGATGAGCCGTCATCCATCGAATAGTAGAGCCCGCCCGTGGTCCCCAACAGCAGCCCGCCGGACGGCAGCCGCTGGATTTCATTCAACTGTCCCCAGAAGGGAACGCCCTCGACCATACCCCAGTCTGCGGAAGCAACTCCTCCGAGCATCAGGACCGCTGTGAAAACGCCTATCAGTTTTCTCATGGTTCCATCTCCCTGCTTTTTGGTGTATTTCTTGTTCCCGGGCCGTTTGGATCAGACCCGGAATACCGTTCAATGACCGCCGACAATCGGTTTCCCCTTTAGTTAGGAATTCCGAACTCAACAAGCGCAACATCGGGTTTTTCGTCTTTGGATGGTGAAGATGGTATGCTGAGGGGTATCAATCCGTGAGTTGGATCACGCGATCAAGATTCGTGCTCTCGGCGAGTGTTCCGGATCCAATCTGAGTGCTAGAACCGGATATTTCACGAGTGCAAACTGCGTCAGATGTGAGGCGCGAAGGATGAAGCTGTATTGCCATACCGCGAATCCTTCGGAACAAAGCAGATGACACAGTTG
>WJJA01000057.1 GCA_014729955.1 bacterium | reverse complement strand
TCCCGCCTCGACTTCGATTGCCGGTCAGATACTGCAAAGTGGCTCGAAGAAGCGCAGGCTTGTCCACGCCCGGGTGATGGAAAAACTGATCGTCCTCGGCAGCGAGGACTGCCTTGATGTATAGAGGTGAAATGCGGTCATAGGTCACAACATTGCGTCCGCCCACCTGTGTCAAAAGACTGCCGTCCGCAGCATAGACTTGTGTAGGCGGAATATCGATCAGACGACTCAGCTCATCCGGTACTCGTGGGATATCCGGTACGGCCGTTGCAATTAAGAAAATCAATGCAAGCAGGCCGATCCCGATCATTCCAAGAAGTGTCCAGCCGAGGTAGCCGAGCAGAAGTGCCAGACGTTTCATCGACGTCCTCCCCGCCGCCGGCTGCCGGGAGATCGGGTGTTCGAATCTTCGTTGAAAGGTGCGCTCATTCTTTCCTGCTCTTCCATCAGCAGTGCCAATGGCAGCACCTCTTCGAACAATGTGCGTGCTGTGGAATCTGGAATCAGCTGAAACTGGACGTAGCTTTCGTTGTTTCGAACAAATTCCAGGCCTAGTACTCCAAATGGTCCTTTTGAGGGATCTGAAATGCCCACGCGCTGCAATTCGCCCTGCAGATTGCCCGTGAATCGTGAATCCCAACCCTGCAATCGAACAGGGCCGGCGGGTTGTACAACTTGAAAAAACAGGTCCGGCGAGAAGCTGCGTCCATGGAAACGTGGAAAGTCATCAAGCGTAGCCGCCTTCGGTTCGCGAATCATGTCCCACCAGCGGAAAAACTCGTCACGGATGGTCGCTTGCGACAGAACGACGTTATATGGATCGACCAGGTATATGATAACACGATTCTCTTCGCCCAGAAAGTACGTACGCTGCCACCGGCCGCTCATCTGCATACGAAAGAGTTCGATTGGATTGAACAAGGTACGCTGCATAATCTCCGGAAGATCGTCGTACAGGTTAAGAAACCGGACCGGAGACAGGGAAAACGCGGTATATGTAGAGGCCATATCCGGGATCTCTGCCCAATCATCCAGGCTTGTGCTCGCCGTACGACGCTGCTGAATCTGGTCGGTGATTTGTCCGAGACGCCGTCCGGCTTCTTCACCCTCTCGACTCAGTTCCCACCCCTGGCCGCCCCTTTCGCGAATCGTACGCGACCAACTCATGTACTGCCCCAGCGACTGTTCCATCGGATGGTATACCCATTCCAGCACTGCCAACCCGACTGCGAGCATCAGCAGGAGCCACGGCACAAACCAGAGACGTTCCACCGCCGCAATTCTTCGAGCGCGTCGTTCCAGGCTTAGGCTGCGTTCGGCGGCCATGGCAGGGTTTCCTTTACAGGCTTAATGGACGCTTGGAGGTACGCACGAAACGCGGAAGGTGTCGTTTTCATGGATAGAAAGACCGCATACGCCCAGACGATGAGCGGATGTAGCAGGAATTGAAACGGTGTAAGATACCCGGGTGTATTTCGGCGGAAGAAGAGTTTTCCCGCCCGGGTTCTGTATTTCATTTTCAGAGCAGTGCGTCCGCCACCGCTTGAGGAAGAAACATTGTGAACGAGACGGGCCGCAGGTGTTACAAACAGGTGCACACCGCGCATCCTTGCACGATGAGACCAATCGACATCTTCCACATACATTCCGTACCGTCCGGAAAGCGGCCCGACCCGGCTCCAGACTTTGGACGTTGTTAAAAAGCAGCAGCCGGAGACATAGTCTGTAGGACGGACTTTTAATGTTTCCTTTTGTTGTGGGAAGATCAATCCCCGGTGCCCAATCCAGCCGACCGCCCAGTGAATCCTCCCCCCGCCGAACCAGGTGCGACCGTTCGGATAGTCGATCCACGGACTGACAACAACCGGGCGTGAACGTATGCTGATCTCATGCAGCAGTGATTCGGTCATACCCGTTGTCACCCTGACATCCGGGTTGATCAATCCGATGAACCAGTACCCTTCCCTCAATGCGCGGCGCACTCCGAGATTGTTCGCTTCAGCATAAGGGAGATTGGCGCCCGTACCGATCACACTCAGTCGTGAAAACCTGTCGTTCGCTATTGTCGCGGAATGATCCTCGCTGCCGTTGTCGACAAGGATAATTCGATCGCCCGGTCCAAGATCCGCTTCAAGAGTCTGCAGTGCTTGAAGCACCTCTTCTCCACCGTTATGGGTGACCATCACCCAGGCAACCCTTTTCATCGTTTTACTCCTCCAGCAGCAGCTCGGCCAATGCTTCCCAACTGTAACGCTTCATCGTCGTGTTCGCAATAGACTCCCTCTTTTCTGTCGGCAGGGGAATCATCTCGTCCAGGAAGCGCTGGATACGATCATGCAACTGATCAACCGAACGCGGTTCCACGAGGTAGCCGTTCTCTCCGTCTACGATCACATCTTTCAACGCACCTACTGCCGAAGCGATCACCGGAGTGCCGTTTGCAAGTGCCGCCATGGCAATACCGCTCTGTGTCCCGTGACGATAGGGAAGCACAACGGCATCGGCCGCAACCAGCAGCCTTGATAGTTCTTCGTCCGACAAGTACCGGTTCTCGATCCATATCCGTTCACAAGCAGGGCCGGCATGGGCGGCAGCAGTATATTTTTCGGGATTGTCATAAAATTCACCTGCCACATGGAGCACAGGTTCCGGCTGACTCTCGATCTTGTGAAATGCATTCAGCAGCAGATCGAGCCCTTTGTATTCCCGGACCAGACCCGCGTGCAGCAAAACGGGTCTGTCGACCGGGTATCGCCGATCCTCTCGAGCTTTCGTGCGGGCCAGATCGCACCGGAACCGATCATACACCGGATGCGGCATCACCGCAGCCTTTGTACCCAACGAGATACGCTGTAACAGTTCCGCTTCCGAACCCGCACCGACAATGACTCTTCTCGCCTTCCTGAAGAGGCTACGATTCAACCACTTCCCAATGGTCTGATGTTCATGAGGCAGCACATTGTGTGCGATGACAATATGACCGTGTGACGCATGATAACGCATCAGATAGCGATAGAGCGGTACGAAGAAAGGGTGCCAGTGATGGTACACGACTCGCTCCGCCTTGAACCGCTCGATTTGCTTCAGCGCATGTCGCCACGTATCGGGACGCCAGGCCAGCAGCCCGCCCTCAACTTCAGCCGGCATGCGATCCGGTTCAAACTGGTTGCTTCCGGGAAACAGAATATCGGGGTACAACTTGCGAAAGGGAACGGTTAGAAGTTCAACGCCCCTTTCCTGCAGCGTTTCCAGCAGCGATAGGTTATAGTGGGCAATACCACCGCGTAAGGGGGGTAAGGGACCGACGAGAGCGATCTTCATGCGTCATGCTCCCTCCAGTCGCCTGGAGATCGATAGGGGTCTTCATGGGTCAATCGCATATGACTGATCATATCACCGATGAAACCCACTGAAAAGGACTGCATACCGACCACCATCAGCAGAATTCCAAGGAATAGCAAGGGTCGGTGGCCGATCGGATCACCCATAAACCATATCGCCGTCAGGTAGGCCAGGATACCGAAACCGGCCAGCATGGTGAGAAGACCAAACGTGCCGAACAGATGCATCGGACTGACAGTGAAGCGGGTGATAAACAAGACGGACAGGAGATCGAGAAATCCCGTGAGAAATCGCTTCATCCCGAATTTTGTCGTTCCCCAACGTCTCGGGTGATGCTGCACAACCAGCTCCCCTACACGCCATCCCTGGGAATGCGCCAGCACGGGGATAAACCTGTGTAATTCACCGTATACGCGAAGAGTACGCACCACCTCTCGACGATAAATTTTCAAGCCGCAATTGAAATCATGCAACGGTATGCCGCTCAAGGTTCGGGCGACAAAATTAAACAATCGGGAGGGAATGGTTTTGCCCGGGGGGTCATGTCTTTTCTTCTTCCAACCGCTGACCATGTCGAAC
>WJJA01000406.1 GCA_014729955.1 bacterium | reverse complement strand
GCCTGGAACCGCGCGATCCTCGAATCGCGCGGCCGCTGTCTCAGCAACGCCAACACCGATGACCGCCACAGCAAAACCGCGCTTGAAACACTGGCTGCCGTGCTGGATGAAGAGCCTGAGGTCGATTTTGTGTACGGTGACGGTTGGATCAACCGCACCGAAGAAGTCGTACCGTTTGAACAGACCATGCGAGTCGAGGAGTTTACGACACCGGGTTACTTCGCCCCCCTGCAGGCGTTATTCTACGGCTTCGGCTTCCAACCGATGTGGAGGCGTTCGCTGCATGAAAGCGTGGGGTATTTCGACGGCAGCTACCGTGCATCCGGGGATTGGGATTTCGGGCTGCGTGTCGCCCTGCATCGACGGGCGAAGCATGTGTCGTTGCGTTTGGGAACCTTTTATGCGGGCGGAGACTCGATCAGCTACCGCGACAACACGCCGGCAAAGGAGAACCAGCGCATCCACCAGGCCTATCGCCGCCCCGATGTGATCGAATCCCTCTATGCAAAAGCGGGAGTCCACGTGCCAACCGACCGTCATAGGGCGCAAATTCACCTCGATTTCGGGGTGCGTGCGCTTGAATTCATCAACCCGATGGGAGGCCGGCGACGGCTGCTGAGCGAAGCTTTGAAACACTTTGAACTTGCCGGTCAGTTCCACCCGACATGGGAAGCCCCCTGGATCAACATCGCGGTAACCTTTGCCGTCGCGGGGGAACGCAAGCAGGCGCTGTCGTTGCTGGACACCGCACGGCAGCGGTTTTCCTCACCTTTGATCGAGATCAACCGGCAGACCATCGAAAAGGGCCTGTCGCCTCTGGAGCCTTATGCGGGGATGCGCCCGGCGCACTCCGGGCTCGACCTCCCCTCCAATTTCCAGCTTGCGATGGGGCGGGATCACCGGTATGAACGTGCAGATGTACAGGCCGTAACCGCAGTAGCGCCCTAACCCGAATACTTCACGAGTTCAGACTGTGTCAGATGTGAGGCGCGAAGGAGAAAGCTGTATGGCAATACCGCGAATCTTTCGCAACAAAGCAGATGACGTATTGGGGACCGCCCGAAGGAGGAATGAATAGATGAGTTCGGCCTGGACACAATCTGTGTCAGAGAAAACCTGTATAGCTGACATTATCTTATTGTTAATATAGTTTTTAGAAAAGAATGATCTCGCCATTCATGACATATTCGGGCTAACGGGATATCCCTCCGGAACAGCTTGTGAAGCATTCGATTCCTGTGCTGCCCGGGACGTTCAGGCTCATGCGCCGGGTTTACGGCGACGGTTCAAACGTATTCAGGATCAACTCGAACTGGCGGACAAACGGCTCCTTTTCACGGTCCGGCGCAAACACCATACCGTCCAGCAAGTACAGCGTACCGTTGGCGTGCAGCATGTAGCTTACAAACGGTCCACCGCCCAGGGTGCTTTTCGTCTCCCACAAACCCATCACTTTGACCGCCTGAAAGCCGCCGATTGTCACCTCACGTTTCTGCAGAAAGTCCGGATTGACATGGCTTGGGTCCGCGAAGGTGCCTGAGACGCTGTTACGCCAGGCGATCAACGAATCGGAACGTACCACGTCCGGCTCCCCCGGACGCCAGGCTACAGTGATGAAACGGTCGGGATAGTGACGCCGCAGACGGATGTAATCGGGATTGCGATGACTTTCCACCAGCAGGTAATCGTGCGGAATGCGAAGATGCCAGCCGTGCGCAAGACGAAGCGAATCAGCCAGCTCGTCTTGTTCTTCGAAGCTGTACATCTTGTCTTTCATGCGCTCGTAACGGTCTTGCGCCAGGAGGTTGTAAACTTCCTGCCCGTTTTCGGATAACCAGGCGTGCAATTCCTTGTAGGTGCGGGCCACGATGAAGAGAACGGTCTGGTTACGCACCCAGGCATCTTTGCGCTGGAAGATGTTGAAGTCGCCGCTTTCCACGCCCTGCCGTGCCTCAGCGCTCAGCATGTTGCCGATACGCTCACTGACACGGTCTTCGCCGTCCAGCGCCCCCATCATCACGAGATTGGCCCACTTGGTCGCACGAGCAAGGGAGTCGGAATTGCCGAAGGTGATGTAGAACCGTTGTTCCGGCTGAGGGGTGAGCACTTCACGCTCAAGCGCGTCGGAAATCAACGGCTTCATCGGCTGCATTTCCGGTCCTTCGAGGATGACATAGACCTCGGAGCCCCCCTCCAGCGCGGAGCGTTTGAAAGCATCGCAGCCGCTCAGTATCAGGAGGGCAAGAATGGAAACCAGCACAACCGGTATTGTTTTGCGCATACGTGCGTTCATGGCGTCCCTCACACGGTTCAACTTTGTTTGCCGTAAGATACAAACGGAGTCGTATGAGGAGGGATCGAGTTGCCTTACCGCCATACCGCTCGAGCGGTACAGGCTAGACAGAGGGGCACGGGCGGGGATTGTGTTCATTTTGCGAAAAACATCCGAACAGGGTCTTATTTCTTGCTGGATTCGTTTCGCTGCAGGATCAGGAGACCGTGCTCGTTCTGCTTGGGTTCGAACATCGAGAAACCGTTCTCCTTCGCCCAGCGTTTCGCCTCGCGACGCCAGTTGGGGCGGACAGTGTCATCCACGAAGACCGTTGCACGGTCGCTCAAACGGTCGGCCAGCAGGTAGAGGCCGGGGAGACGGTTCAGCGTGTCTTTCATATCGTGCGGACCGTCCACCAGCAGCATGTCGATGGACGACAAATCGTCCAGAACCGACAGGTCGTAATAGTGCCTGCGCTCGCCCTGAAACTCGATCTCCTTCATCGGCGCATGCCGAACCTCGGCGTTCGCTTCCAGGCTGTGCAGACGCAACATCTCTTCGCTTTGAGACGTCCAGTAGCTGTCGTCGTCCAGGGCGTATACACGACCGGCATCGATCTGCTTCAGAGCCAGACCGGCGATGACAGTTGATGTACCGCTGCCGAGTTCCACGACAACCTTCGGCTTTTCCCGGGCGATATGATACATGTAATGCGTCGCGGTGTCCGGTCCGAGCCCCCACTTGCGCATCTGGAACAGCGGGTAGGGCGGTTGCAGGGTATGGTACAGGCTGACGACCGACTGGAGCTGGAAATAGTCCGTATAGGTACGGGTTTTCAGGTGAACGAGGCGCAGAAGCAATTCAATTCCCAACAGGGCAAAGGCAAGCATCGCCGCCGCACCGGTATAAATCAGGCTGACCGGCCCCCATTGCAGCAGGGCCAGGTGTGTCACAACCGCCCATACCACGAGAGCGAGCAAGACAGCGACAATCCATTTCGGGGAAAGAAACCGGTTCGGCATGGTCATTCCGTACAATCTCCTGTTCAACGTTGAGGGGGAATATACGGCATTGACGCCCGCATCACAGCCCGTGCGAGAGCGGTTCGTTCCCGTCACAGTCGCAGCCGTCTCACCCGAAACGGCGCTGAATCACCTCACGGCGATAGTCGAAGATCGTTTTCAGCATGCGACGAACAAAAAGTCGATGGGCAATTTCGCCGAGCGCCCCCAGCGGAAGCATGTAGAGAACTTCGTCTGTGAGCCTTGTGCCGTCTTCCACGGATTCAAACCGGTGCGTATGATGCCAGTAGGCATACGGGCCGCGCAGTTGCACATCGACAAACCGGTGAGGAGGTTCGCAGGAGGTGATCAACGTGGTCCAGCGCATCGGAATGCCCGGCAGGCCGTTCACAGTATAATCAATCAGCGCGCCGTCTTTCATCCCGACCGGTTCGGGCGTCAGGATGCGAAAACCCATTGAGGGCGGTGTGATACGCGCCAGGTTTTCAGGTCTTGCGAAGAAAGGAAACACTTCTTCAATGGGAGCGGGTACGACCTGTTCATGGTAGAGTCTATGGAGCGGCATGGAAACTTCCTCGTCTGCATGCGAAATTGGGCGTCAGGTGCCATGGGGCATTGTTGCGAACTCGCTCAATAATTCCAGCCCTTCAGGACTATTCGTAGCTGTGAAGAAGAATTCGATCAGTACCGAGACACTGAAGAATAGGATAGCAACCATCGTGCCGCACGGAACAGCTTTGATTCGTGACACACAGCATAGAAAGCTTGTATTGTACTATTGTGGAGGTTTGAATGAAGACGCCCTTTCGATCTTTGTAATACATTATCTGGTTCTTGATTAAGGAAAAGCTTGGAGTTAATCGGTTATCCAGATGCCTCAGCGAT
>WJJA01000405.1 GCA_014729955.1 bacterium | reverse complement strand
TGATTCACATCAACCGTGTGGCGAAGGTTGTCAAGGGCGGCCGCCGCTTCTCGTTCAGCGCATTGGTCTCGGTCGGCGACAACAACGGCAAGATCGGTGTGGGCATGGGCAAGGCGTCTGAAGTCGCCGAAGCGATTCGCAAGGGGACGGAGAGCGCCAAGAAGAATATGGTGACCATCCCGATTGAGAACGGCACCATTCCACATGCCGTGTTCGTGAAGTTCTCGGCAGCGAAAGTGCTGTTGAAGCCCGCCGCTCCGGGTACCGGTATTATCGCCGGCGGCGCGGTCCGCGCGGTGCTCGAACCTGCCGGCATCAGGAACATTCTGACCAAGTCACTCGGCACCTCGAACCCGCATAATGTGGTCAAAGCGACCATGAAGGGGCTTCAGGAGCTTACCGATGTGAAACAGGTATCCAACCGTCGCGAGATCCCGGTCAACAAGGTTCGCTGAACCATATCGGGATGATTGGCGGTAACGGAACTCACGGTGGTGATAAACGCTGATGTAACCGGGACTGTCCCGGAACACAAGAGAACGTGCAGTCGGGTGTCCGGCGCCGAATCGTATCAGCAACGAAGTGGAGTGAGACATGGCGAAAATATCGATAACCCAGGTCCGGTCGGCGATCGGACGGCAGGAAGTCCAGAAGAAGACGCTGACGGCGCTCGGAATCAATAAGATGGGGCGTCCGGTGGTGCATGACGACACCCCGCAGATCCGGGGTATGGTCAAGAAGATCGAGCATCTTCTGTCAGTCGAAGAGATGAACGAGTAAGAACACCATAGACAAGCAGGCGAGGATACGGTGAAACTCAACGAAATGCAGATTCCGAAAGGCGCTGCCGCGAAACCGACCAAGCGCCGGGGCCGTGGCACGGCAACCGGTCAGGGTGGTACCGCCGGCCGTGGCCACAAAGGCCAGAATTCACGGTCCGGTGGTGGTGTCAGACGCAGTTTCGAAGGCGGCCAGATGCCGCTCATCCGGCGGGTGCCCAAGCGCGGCTTTTTCAATCCGTTCCGCACCACCTACGATGTGGTCAATGTGGGTGATATCGCGAAAAAAGAGCTGACCGGCGAAATCACGCCCGAAACGCTCAAGGCGGCCGGACTCATTCGCGGTTCGGCGGACCTGGTAAAAGTGCTCGGTGAAGGGGAGCTTTCTGCCGCGATCACGGTGAAAGCACACAAATTCAGCAAATCGGCGCGCGAGAAGATCGAAAAGGCCGGTGGGACTGTAGAGGAACTCTGATATGCTGCAATCGATGAACAGCTTATTCAAGATACCAGACCTCAGACGGCGGATTCTGTTCGTGCTCGCAATGGTCGTGGTGTACCGGGTCGGCGGCATGGTCCCGGTTCCCGGCATCGATGCGCAGGGTCTGCTGAATTACATGCAGGGGATGAATAATACCCTGTTCGGCATGTACGACATGTTCGTGGGCGGCTCGTTCACCAAGATGAGCGTATTCGCTCTCGGCATCATGCCCTACATTTCGGCGTCAATTATCATTCAGCTTCTGGGCTCGGTGATTCCGTTTTTCCAGCGGCTCTCCAAAGAGGGCGAGGAAGGCCGGAAAAAACTCACGCAGTACACCCGCTACGGCACGGTGCTTCTGGCGGCGGCCCAGTCGTTCGGTATCGCCAAATGGCTGGAAAGCCAGTCGGAATATGGTGTGGTGCTGCATCCCGGCATCGGGTTCATTCTCACTACCATGATCACCATTATCGCCGGCACGATCTTCATCATGTGGCTTGGCGAACAGATGACCGAACACGGAATCGGCAACGGTATTTCGCTGCTGATTTTCATCGGTATCATCGCCCGGTTCCCCTACGCGATCCGTTCGCAGATATCGGAACTGCGCGCCGGTAACATGAGCCTGTTCATGGCGGTGTTCCTGGTCGCGTTCATGGTGGTGATTGTCGGTGCGGTGGTCATGCTGACACAGGGCCAGCGCCGCATCAGGGTCCAGTATCCGAAAAAGGTGGTGGGCCGGAAAATTTACAGCGGCCAGTCGACCTATATTCCGCTCCGTGTCAACACCGCCGGTGTGATTCCGATCATTTTCGCCCAGGCGATCATGTTTGTGCCCAGCACGGTGGCGACACTGGTGCCATGGGATTTCCTCAGAATGTTCGCCCAGCGGTATTTTGTGATGTCCCACCCGGTGTAC
Organism: bacterium; assembly: GCA_014729955.1. Taxonomy (GTDB): domain Bacteria; phylum Electryoneota; class Electryoneia; order Electryoneales; family Electryoneaceae; genus WJJA01. The sequence goes on along the minus strand of WJJA01000405.1, from coordinate 529 downwards.
TGGTTCTTTTATGGCCTGCTGATCATTTTCTTCACCTATTTCTATACCGCGATCGTGTTCAACCCGGTTGACCTTGCCGACAACCTGAAACGGTACGGCGCAGTGGTTCCACAGAAACCGCCGGGAAAGAAAACCGCGGAATTCATCGACCGGATCCTGACCCGGATCACCCTGCCGGGATCGGTATTTCTGGCGCTGATCGCCATCATGCCGTTCTTTATCGGCACATTCGGGCGGGTGAACTATGAGTTTGCGTCGTTCTTCGGTGGTACCGGCCTTTTGATCGTGGTCGGTGTGGCGCTCGATACGTTGCAGCAGGTCGAGTCGAAGATGGTCGAGCGGCATTACGAAGGTCTTCTGAAAGGCCAGAAGATGCGCGGCCGCAGGTAGCCTGACCCGCGGGCTGGTTGCCCGATGAGAATACGGGACCGGCGGATACCGCGGCAGTATGAATTGACGAGAGTAATGGAACGGACACACAGCGTAACTGGAAAGGACAAATTGTGAGACTGGTTTTGTTAGGTGGTCC
>WJJA01000404.1 GCA_014729955.1 bacterium | reverse complement strand
TCTCAATGCGGTCTTCGTTGAGCAGCCGTTCGAGTGCGTGTACATCATTGAGTAGATGACGTGTGAATTGACGCAACTGACGACTGTCCGAGGTGGATTGGTTCAGCTCTTCGCCCATGGAAGCGTACTCCCCGCAAACCGAAGAAAGTTCATTCGGCCCTAAGTATTGGATGCCGTGCATCACAAGTCAAGCGACCAATACATTTCGATGAGAAAACATGGAGGGTTCCCTCGCAGCCGAGAAGGTCGGAGTCGCACCTAACCGTAGAATCTGCAGGACTGCCTGATTCATCAAGCTGATTTGGACCCGCAAACCTATACGGCCTATCTTTGCACTATGACCGACGACCTGTGCCACAAGATTCTCGTGGTGGAAGACGAGCCCACCCTACGCCTCGCGTTGCAGGATGCACTCGGCGCGGAAGGCTGCAAGGTGCACACCGCCGACAACGGCAATGACGGCTACGCGCTGTTCCAGCTGCACCGGCATGACATCGTGCTCACCGACATGGTGATGCCCGGATTGAACGGTGTCGAGCTGATCGAGAAGATCATGGAACTCAAGCCGGAAACCCGCGTATTTGCCTTCACCGCATACGGCAACGTCGACACGGCGGTGCATGCGATGAAGCTCGGCGCGCTCGATTTCATTACCAAACCCTTCCGCATCACCGACCTGGTGGACCGTATCCGTCGTGAGATGGAAGAAGATCGCCGCGCGCTGCTCAGGGATGAGAATAGTCAGGAAAGCAGCGAGTACCGTTTCGGGCAGTTGATCGGGCGGTCCCGTCAAATGCAGGAGGTGTACGATCTGATCGAAACGGTCGCTGCATCGGATGCCAATATCCTGATCGTCGGCGAATCAGGCACAGGCAAGGAATTGGCGGCATCCGCACTGCACTTCAACAGCCCCCGTCGTGACCGGCCGTTCATCAAGGTATCCTGCGCCAGCCTGTCCGAGACTCTGCTTGAGTCCGAGCTGTTCGGCCATGAGAAAGGATCCTTCACTGGAGCGTTGCATCAGAAAACCGGACGCTTTGAGCAGGCACACGGCGGTACCCTTTTCCTGGACGAGATCGGCGACATCAGCGAAACCGTGCAGATCAAGCTGCTTCGCGTTCTGCAGGAACGGGAGTTTGAACGTGTCGGCGGCACCGAAACCATCCACGTCGATGTCCGCATCGTATGCGCGACGAACCAGGACATCGAGCGGCTGGTGGAACGAAGCCTGTTCCGCGAAGACCTGTACTACCGCATTAATACTGTCACCATCCGTCTGCCCAATCTCTCCGAGCGGTCCGAAGATATTCGCATGCTGGCTGATCATTTCCGGGAGATTCACAACAGGCGCATCGGCAATGATGTCGCGGGATTCAGTGAAGAAGCCTACCGCGCACTCGAACAGTATGGCTGGCCCGGCAACGTGCGAGAGCTGAAAAATGCCGTGGAGCGTGCTGTGCTGTTAACACGCCGTGATGCGATCGGACTGGAAGATCTGCCGGAAGCGTTGCGACGGGACGGCGAAATGCTTGAGCACGGCACAAGGGGACGCGCGGCGAAGAAACCGCAGAAGTCCCTCCCGGTAGAGCCGCTTGAAAAGGCGATGGCGCGTGCGGAAGAGTCTCATATCCGACGCGCACTGGAACAGACCGGGTTCAACCGGACCCGTGCTGCCGAACTGCTGGGTATCAGCCGGAAAACCCTGTGGGAGAAGATGCGCGGCTACTCGATCGAGGATGAACGGTAGCCCTGGTGGGCCGTTTCAGAACGTTGTGGCGGGTCTTGCCCCGCGGCAGCGGGGTGTGACCCGACACTCAAGACGGCTAAAAGCAGACAGTAGCGACACTGAGGTCATACATGTCCGATAAACCCCACATTTACATTCTGCCCGGTTGGCACAATTCTGAACCCAACCACTGGCAGAGTCGCCTGGAACGCGGACATTCCCGCGCCATGCGAATCGAGCAGGAGGATTGGGAGAGCCCTGTGATGTCGGACTGGGTAAACAAACTGGATCACATGGTCCAAGCGGCCGAGAAAGAGATCGTGCTCGTGGCGCACAGCCTGGGGAGCCTTACGGTCGCGCACTATGCAGAAAACCCTGGCAACAAGATTCTCGGCGCCATGTTGACAGCGCCCGTGGATCCGGAGATCGATTCGTTTCCCGAAGAAATCCGGGGATTCGCCCCCTGCCCGACTCGTACTCTACCCTTTCCGCATTATGTTGTCGGCAGCCGGAACGATCCCTGGTGCAACATCGAACGTGCACAGCAGATGGCGGCGGACTGGGGCGGGAAGTTCGTGGATGCCGGAGAAGCGGGACATATCAACGCGGAATCCGGGTACGGTCCCTGGCCGGAAGGGCTGTTCCTGCTCTCGAACCTGCTGAAGGGCATCCTGTAGATGCTGGACCTTGGCGATGCGACCGTTGTCCGGCTCCCCGGTACCGCGTGGAGACCGACAAAACTGCAAATATGAAAAATGCGAAACCATCTGTGAAGCCTTATATTCGAGTGATACACTTTAGTGAAGACAATGCACAACACCAGGTCAACTCATGACGCAGGCCACTGATCCGGAAAGCACCCGGCAACAGCATTCCGACACCGATGAAACAGCCGCCTGGGCGGGCGATGTGTTGCGTGATGATGCCGACCATTGCCGCCTGCTGCAGTTGATGCAGGACTATGAGGTCTCCGGCCTGATGCGCTGGGATCTCACGGAGGATCGCATCGTCTACAGCCCGGGCCTTCTGGAGCTGTTGGACCTGCCGTTGAAGAAACTGGGTCCGACCATTCACGACCTGGCGAAATGGGTGGCCGAAGAAGATCGTATGAAACTGATTGACCGCCTCGAACGGTTGCGTATGGGACGTGAACGCACGGTAAACGTCAGAGCGCGGTTCGATCTCCCCGGCAGCCGCTTCACCTGGCTTCAGATCCGCGCAAGTGTGGCCGAGGACAACGAAGGCAATCCCCTCGACATCCTTGGATTGTTCGAAGAGGTACGTCCTGCCGCGTCCGAACTGGACACGGAGGATGCAGCCGGCGAACTGCTGCGCACGATTTTTGAGAACAGCCTGGATGTGATCCTGCTCGTGGACCTGGAAGGCAACATTCTGGACTGCAACACCCTCGCCTGCCGTCAATTCGGTTATGAACGGGATGACCTTCTGGAAACCCCGTTTTCAGACCTCGTATCCCCGAGCATGGTCGAAGAGATGGGAAGCAGCCTCGTGGAAGCGTTCCTCACCGGCGGGTCATCGATGGAGTACGAAGCACGCTTGAAGGACGGCACCCTGTTCCCGATTGAAGCGGCCGGCGTGATGAACGTCGTGGACGGTATTCCCCAGGTGTTGCTGAATATGCGCGACATTTCTCACCGCAAGCAGTGGGAACGCGACCGGGAACACTTCCTCGAAAGCCTCGGGTTGATGCAGCGCTTCGAGAGCATCGGTGCTGTTGCCGGAGGGTTGGCGCACCAGTTCAACAACATTTTCGGCGGATTGCTCGGACATGTGGAGTTGCTGCAGATGAAGGCGAAGCAGTATCCCGAGCTGCAGGACACACTGGACATGATGGCCGACACCATCGACCAGGCCTCCGGCATCACCGGGCAGCTCTCTGCCTATTCGAGCCGTTCCGAACCCGAGATCCGAAAAATCCACCTCGCGCGCCTGCTGCAGTCGATGCACAGCCTGCTGGACGCTGTATCG
>WJJA01000403.1 GCA_014729955.1 bacterium | reverse complement strand
GTATGCGAAGGACCTGATCGGGTATAACAACGGCGGCGACCGGACCATCGAACCAATGATCCGCGAGGCCTATTTCGTGCCCAAGGGGAAAAGCATCGCCGACCTGCTGCGTGAATTTCAAACCCATCGATTGCACCTTGCGATCGTGGTGGATGAATACGGCGGCACGGAAGGTTTGATCACGATGGAAGATATTATCGAGGAAATCGTCGGTGAGATCCAGGACGAATATGATGCCGAAGAGATCCTTTATAAACCCATTTCCGGCGGCGAGGCGATTGTACTGGCGAAAATGGAGGTGGAAGATTTCAATCAGATGGTGGAAGAGGATCTTGTGCCGACGGAAGAAGATTACGAGACCCTCGGCGGTTTCATCTTCTCCCTGGCCGGCGAAGTGCCCGACCCGGGTCAAATCTATGAGTTTGAGGGGTGGAAATTTACGGTCGATGCAGTGGAAGGCAACCGCATTGTGTCGATCCGTGTAGGTGCGCCGGAGTTGCAAGACGAACGTTCCACAGGCACGGAAGGATAATCGTCGCGGGAGGTTCGCTCCCCGACCTTCAAACCCTCTACAGATAAAGGCGCCGTCGGGTTGCGCAGGCCCGGGGGTGTCACAACATGCATCCAACGATTGACCCACCAGCATTGACCTCTTTGCTCGCACGAGTGCGCAAACCGCAACGGTATGCAGGCAGTGAGTTGAACCGTATCGTGAAACCCGAAGCAACCGTCCGGTGGGCGCTTGGCTTTCCCGATCTCTACGAAATCGGCATGAGCCACCAGGGATCGGCCATTCTTTACCACCGTATCAACTCTCTCGGGTCCGACTTCGCTGCTGAACGGGTCTACCTGCCCGATAACGACCTGTCAGGCCTGCTGCGTAGCGAAGGAGTGCCGCTTTTCACGCTCGAAACAAAAACTCCTCTCCAAGATGTCGACCTGCTGGGTGTCAATCTCAGTACCGAGCTTTCCATGCCGGGAGTGCTGGAACTGCTCGATCTGGGACGGATTCCGATCTATGCGTCCGACCGTGGAGAGCACGCTCCGATTGTGGTTGCGGGCGGTGCATTGACGTACAATCCCGAGCCGTTTGCGCCGTTCTTCGACCTGGTGGTGGTCGGGGAAGGGGAGGAGGTTGTCGAGGAGATCAGTCGCACGGTCCTGGCGGCGAGACAGAAAAACCAGAGACGATCACAGTTGCTCACTCGCCTGGAAGCGCTGGACGGGGTTTATCGACCGGATCAAGTGCCGGTGGTCGAGAATGAACACGGTGAGCTTGTGTCGGGGCTCGATCGCAAGTTCGGAGTGACAGGACGCGTGGTCGAGGTGCTGCACCCGGAGTACTATCCCGACCGCCCGCTGCTGCCGTCCCTTGAGATCGCGCATGACCGCATTGCGCTGGAGGTGATGAGGGGGTGCACCGCCGGCTGTCGGTTCTGTCATGCGGGAATGATCTATCGTCCTGTACGTGAGCGGCCGGTGGATGAGGTCGTCGATCAGGCGGTGAAGAACATCGAGGCGACCGGGTATGATGAAATCAGCCTGTTGTCGCTTTCAACATCCGATTACGGTCCTCTGCCGGTCCTGATGCAGGAACTGCGTGAGGCGTTTCGAGGCAAGGGGGTATCGCTCGCGTTTCCTTCGCTTCGCGCGGAGAGTTATACCGAAACCATGGCGGCCGTACTTCCCGACAGCCGAAAGGGCGGAATCACATTTGCCCCGGAAGCGGGCACTGCACGGATGCGGCGCGTGATCAATAAACATGTGAACGACGACGATATCCTGAGAGCCGCTGACCTGGCCTTTCGGGAAGGTTACAACGGGGTCAAGCTCTATTTCATGATCGGCCTGCCGGGTGAGCGAAAGGAAGACATCGACGGCATTGCCGATCTGGCTTTTCGTGTCGCTAAACGCCGTCAACGGAAGTCGCAGAAAGTTACGGTTTCGGTCGCGCCTTATGCACCCAAAGCACAGACGCCCTACCAGCGATTCGGGCAGGAGTCGGTGCAGTCTGTTCGGGAAAAGCTGGATTACCTGGCAGGGCGGTTCCGCCGTTCGCCGGTCAAGTTCAAGAGTCATGACCCTGAAGGGGCATTGATCGAGAGCGCATTGGCACGGGGCGACCGCCGTCTTGCGAGGGTAATCGAAGCCGTGTGGCGTGCAGGAGGCCGCCTGGAGGCCTGGTCGGATCAATTCAGCATGGAACGGTGGCGAACGGCGTTTGCCGATAAGGGTCTGGAACCGGAACACTATGTCCGTGCCCGTACGCCCGGCGAAACGCTGCCATGGGGGCATATCCGCAAAGGGATCACGGATTCCTTCTTCGAGAATGAAGCCCGACGAACAGAACTCGAGCAGGTCACCCCGGATTGTCGACGCGGGCGTTGTACAGTGTGCGGGCTGGCACGATTCATCCCGAAGGGGCAAAAGGTCTGCAACTTGTATGAAGAGGCAAGAGCAGCGAAAACCCTGACCGAGACCAAGCGCACTCTACCTGTCGATGTCCTGAAAAGTGCGCGTCTGCAATATGCCCGGCACGAGGAACAACGCTGGACCGGCCACCTGGATATGGTGCGCACCTGGGACCGTCTGCTGCGGCGTGCGGATGTGCCCGTCTCGTACTCGCAGGGCTTCAACCCGCATATGCGCATCAGCTTCGGTCCTCCGCTCCCCGTGGGAATGGTTTCCAGGGAAGAATACATCGACATGGACCTGTCGGAAGACCTTTCCGGCGAGGAGTTGCGGCAGCGTCTGGAACCTCACCTTCCGCCCGGCATTGAGATTCAGTCGATTCATCTGCATGAAAACAGGCCGGCTTCGCTTCAGCAATCGATTGAATGGATGGAATATGAATGTCAACTTCCGAATGAGGACTCCCTGCCCGCCTCCATTCAGGCATGGATGGATCGTGAAGAGTATATTGTCGAAAGAGTGAAGAAGGGTAAAACCCGACAAGTGGACATACGGCCGTTCGTCCGTTACGTGAGACTCATGGACGGGCAGCGTCTTCATGTGCGACTGGCCGTGCTGGAAGGGGCAACCGTAAGGCTGGACGAGCTGAGCCGTGCCTGGACCGGAAAAGAAGACTTGTTTGCCGGTGGTTGCAGGATCGCTGTGGGCCGCAAAGAGGAGGAAGAAGCTGCAATGCAGATGAGGGGCGAGGGATGAAAAAGGAGATTTTAATCAATTCCTCCACCGCCGAAACGCGCATTGCGCTTCTGGAAGACGGCCAGCTCGCGGAAATTTTTGTCGAACGACCTGAGAATGAACGCAACGTCGGGGATATCTACAAAGGACGCGTACGCAAGGTCCTGGTGGGGATGTCCGCAGCTTTTATCGATATCGGCTGGCAGCAGGACGGGTTCCTCCATTTCAACGATGCCTCCAACCTGTATGACCAGGATGACAGCGAAAACGGTCGTAAACGTGATCCGGCCTCTATCAATCTCGACCCCGGGCAGGAGGTTTACGTACAGATTATCAAGGAGCCGATCAGCGGAAAAGGACCTCGGGTCACATCTGAGATCGCCCTGCCCGGCCGCTTTGTGGTCTTGATTCCTGAGTCGACTCATGTCGGTGTGAGTCGCAAGATCGCAGACAACCGTGAAAAGCGAAGGCTGCGCACGATTGCGAAACGGATCAAACCGGCGGATTGCGGGTTGATTATCCGCACGGTGGCGCTGGAACGTGATGAAGAGACGCTCGAGCATGATGTACGCAACCTGGTGACCCTTTGGCGCAAGATTCAGCGCAAGGGAGAACCCATGCGGGCACCTTCGCTGGTCTACAAAGAGGTGTCCCTGGCAAGCTCTGTGATCCGTGACCTGTTTACTCCTGACATTGCCGGCGTGATTGTCGACTCCAAGTCGCTGCACCGTGAAATCCAACGTTACCTGGACACGGTTTCCCCCAGCCTCTCAGATCGTGTTGAGCACTACACCGACAAAATCCCGTTGTTCGATCAGTTCGACATTGAAACGGAGATCGAGAAGGGGATTAAGCGAAAGGTATGGCTCGAAGGAGGCGGGCATGTGATCATTGAGCATACGGAGGCGATGGTCACCATCGATGTCAACTCCGGGAAATTCATCGGCAAGCAGAATCATGAAGAGAACAGTCTGAAAATCAACTTGCGTGCGGCACGCGAGATTTGTCGTCAACTTCGATTGCGTGACATTGGTGGAATTATCGCGATCGACTTTATCGATATGTGGGAGGAGAAGAATCGGAAGAAAGTTTATGATGAAATGAAGAAGGAAATGCGGAAGGATCGAGCCAAGGCCGATGTGACACCGATCGGTGCTTTCGGCATTATGATTATGACACGGCAGCGCATTAAACCTTCCCTCCTCTTTACCTTCAAAGAATCCTGCCCCGTGTGCAGCGGTACCGGCATGATCGCTTCACGCGAAACGGTCGTCACAGAGTTTGAACGGTTTATCGCGCGCTTTCGTTACAAATCGAATGAACGACGGCTGAAAGTCTTCCTGCATCCGGATCTGCACCGCTTCCTTACCGAAAACGGCCCGATGAACCGGATCAACCGCATCATGCTGCAACACAAAATCTTCATCCAACTGCGACCGGACAGTACGATCTCACCGACCGAGTTTGTCGCCTACAGCCCCCGGCAGAAACGGGATGTGACGGAAGAGTATAAACACGCCTGAGAATGCGGTCTGCTAACCCGGATATTTCACGAGTTCAAACTGCGTCATCTGCTTTGTTGCGAAGGATTCGCGGTATGGCAATACAGCTTCATTCTTCGCGCCTCACATCTGACGCAGTTGGGACCGCCCGAAGGGGGAATGAATAGATGAGTTTGCCTTGAAAACATTCTGTGCCGAAGCAAAACCATATAGCGTGACACTATCTTTTTGTTAGTATAGTATTTAGAAAGGAGTGTTATCTTCGTTCATGAAATATTCGGGTTAAGCGGCACTAGTAGAGCCGTCCACCTTCGATCCGTCGTGTTCCCCTGAATGCGCCTCCTCTCCGGCCTTGACTGGCATGCTTGAGGATTGTATTTTTGCATGGTTAGGAGATCCTATCGGTTAGGGCCTCTTACCCGTTAGGCCGCCTTAAGCAGGCTGCACCACCGGCAACACTAGCACCTGAAGGGAAGGTTATGCCACACAAACCTCGCAAAGCCGAACTCAGCCCCAATATGGAAGACTATCTGGAGACGATTTATCTCCAGGATCTCGAGGGGCATGCGGCGAAAGTGAAAGATATTGCCGAGAAGATGGGGGTGTCGAAGCCTTCAGTCACCGAAGCACTGACAGTGCTGCAGGATCGCGGCCTGGTTCTGCATCAGAAATACGGGGATGTTGAGCTGACCGATCGAGGCCGCCTGACAGCGGAAGAGATCTATGAGCGGCATTGCCTGCTTTTCGATTTCTTCCATCAGATATTGGGTGTACCGGAAGACCAGGCAGAAGACGATGCCTGCAAGGTAGAG
>WJJA01000056.1 GCA_014729955.1 bacterium | reverse complement strand
GAGGAACACACCGGGCAGAGTGAATGCCGTAATCACCCAGGAGATCCTCTCCGGGGAAACATCGAACACCTCGGCAAGCGTGGGTAGCACCGGCGAAATGCTGGAAACCGCCATGATTGCTACCAGGGTGACCCCAAAAACAATCCAGAGTCGCGGTTCACGCAGAGCGTTGGGCTCTCTCTTGACCGGGTCCGGTGCCTGGTCTTGCATAGGGGTAGGGTAATCCTTTCTTGTGCTGTATGAACATCTTGCATGAAACCGTGTCAATAGATACAGCAGGACGGGGTACAATGCAACGGCCTGCGGACCGTTGCGCCGCTGCGGGGTGTGCGGTGCAGAGCCTCACAGATTTCCATCCGATCGGTTCCCCGAATTCGGCAGGAGCGGCTTGGTCTGCCCTGTAAAAACAGGGACCCGCTCGATGATTCGAGCGGGTCCCTGTGAAAGTCGTCGCCTGATTGACCAAAAGGATCAGAACGTGCTACTCTTTTTCGTCTGACTGGTTCTGGTTGCCGATAAAGATATCGGCGAGCATGTCTTCACTGAAGTAGAAGACCTTGTCCGCCTTGGTGGCCAGCGATTCAGATAAACCGCGGGGGAAGAAAGCAGAGCAGACGACAAGGCCCATCTCCTTGGAATACTCGACGACTTCGGCCAGATCCTTGTCGCCTGAGACAATCACCGCGACTTCACAGGCACGGTTGATCGCCAGACGCATCAGGTCGATGGCCAGTTTGATGTCCAGCCCTTTTTCAACAGCGTAGTGCTTGCGCCCGCCCATCTCTTCGCCGCGCACCTGGTAGTAGACCAATTTGCCAAGACGAAGGGTCAGGTGGGGAGTGTGCGCCAGGTGGGTGATGAACCGCTGCTGCTTTTCAAAGTTCTCGGGATCGAACTCCTGGTCTACCTTGGCATTGTAGTAGTAGATCCGAAGCAGCTCGCCCTCTGCCAGTTCCGCCAGTTTTTTGCCGAAACGGTAGAAGTCGACATCCATGCGCCCGACGTTGTCACGCAGGCCGTTGTAAAAGTTGCTGCCATCAATAAATACAGCTACCCGATTCATACGAGCTCCATTTGTTTGGTTGTTCCCTGTGACGGGATCACCGTGTTCCGTCCCACAACAATGTCACACCTCCATCCGACAGACAGTTCGCGGCTTATATGCCGGTTGGAGATAGAGTTAGCTTACAAAAGCCTAACAAATTTCGTTCAGCAGTTTTCAAAATGCAACCCCCAAGTTTGATCGGCTCCCTGTATCAATGAAACAATTGGGAATGAAATATAACTCTAGTGATTGCACTTGGTAAGCAATTGCATGTTCCGAATTAAGTTAGAGAATGCAAGACCGCTGCCTGTCGCAAGCATCTGTTCTATCCGTGAAATCGAGTCAGAACTTGTAAACAATGATTCAGCAAACCCGGAAAAATAGTGTTATCAGCAACAATCAAAAGCAATATCGGTGATTCCAATCAAGAGCGATCGGAAAATACGGCGTCCATACGGAAACCGCAATTAATCGGCCTCACTCTCAGGATTGTTGTCGGCTTCCGTCTCCCGGAGTCGTTTTTCCAACGTTGCAGCGATGTCCAGCATAGGAGTCTGTGCAGTAGGATAGTCGGCTTCGGTCAGGTCGCGTGAGTGCGCCATCTCCACCAACGATTGAACGACGACCTTGATCCGTGCGGTTTGCCGATCAAACGCGGGGAAAAAGGCACGCATGCTGTCCTCGCTTTCGAAATCGATCAGATCACGACGCACCTGCATGGAGGCGAGGGCGTTGTTGATGTGATGCGCAAGTGTAATCATCACCTTGGAGAATGTCGTCTGTTCGGTCTCGGATTTGATCTGTTCTTTTTCCCGTTTCTGAGCCAGCCAGCGCTCCACCCGCAGCATCAACTCCTCGTAGTCAAATGGTTTGACGATATAGTCATCCCCGCCCAGCTCGAACGCAATCTTCTTGTTCTCCACGTCGGTTCTTGCCGTGAGAAAAATGATCGGAGCGTTTTTACAGTCAGGGGATTCGCGTATCGTACGAGCTGCAGTAAAGCCGTCCATGGAGGGCATCTCCACATCCATCAGAATCAGGTCCGGCTTCACATCCTTTGCCACCTGCACAGCCTCCGGTCCGTCCTCTGCCAGGACCACTTTATAGTCCGCTGCATCAAGCAAACCCTGCAACATCTGTCGCACAAAGCGTGAATCATCTACAACAAGGATGGTTTCGTTCATGATCGTCTATCCATTTGATGCTGTATTAAATGTGAAAAGGAAGATCAAGCTATCACGGCGACCAGCGAACAAGTTCCAGGCGAGCATGTGCCGCTGCCGGCAAATCTTCAGTGCGAGTGTGACCATCGTTTTGCAGATACAGATTCTGAGTTTTCAACATACTGGTTTCGCTAAAGTCGCGCAAGAGTATAATTACAAATCAGCTATGTTATTCTCTCCGTAATTGGGGTATTTATGTTTTATTATGCTGTGACTTCTAATCTGTGTCTGTTCCTTGCAGATAGCCCGAATATTTCATGAATGGAGAGAACATTCTTTTCTAAAAACTATAGTAACAATAAGATAATGTCACGCTATACAGATTTTCCCTGACACAGATTGTGTCCAGGCCAATCTCATCTATTCATTCCCCCTTCGGGCGG
>WJJA01000402.1 GCA_014729955.1 bacterium | reverse complement strand
GGCAAGGCCTATCGGGCCGTTCTGCTGGACATGACCATGCCGCGAATGGGCGGACTCGAGAGCTTTGAGACCATCCGGCGCATCGTTCCCGGGGTTCCGGTGCTGTTCATCAGCGGATACGGCAAAGGTAACCTGAAAGAGGCGCTGAGAAAATTTCCCCACATCAGCTATCTCCCCAAGCCCTTCAAGGTGGAACAGCTACTCGCCGCCCTCGATGAACTCCTCCCTTGACTTGAGTTTCGGCATTTGCCGGCGTAGGTCTCGGTAATTCTTCGAAAACACATAAAAACCCCAAACCAAGGCTTTGTTTCTCCTCTTCGTTATATTAAATTCGGAAGGAAATTATGAGGGGTTTTATGTTTTACGCGTATACCAACATCAAGACTACTCAATAAAATGCAAGGAACGACCGATGAAATACCTGACGAGTTCTCTCGCCCCTGGTGTTTGTTGCAGGGATGCCGGAGATCGGCAATACAGGCAGGCGGGGAGACTTTGAGTTTCTTTTTGGAGAATTTGACAATTTATAAAATACCTCTATATCTTTCCCGGAAGTGTCCCGGGGAATCCACAAGGGCTCGAACGCATGGAATACGACCATCGATCTGATTCGGGCGTTTACGTAGAGAGGGATGGGACGTGACCGAATTTGACAGCGAACAGCGTGAAATCCTCCTTGGCTTTCTTGAAGAAGGCCGAGAGATGCTCGATGAAGTGGAACCGCTCCTGATCGAGTTGGAGAAGCTCGCCGGTGAAGCCGGCGAAGTCGATTACGAGACTATTAATACCGTGTTCCGCCTCTTTCATTCCCTCAAGGGTGGCGCCGGCTTTCTCGATCTCCGTGTGATCGCGGATGTCACTCACAACGCGGAAACCCTGCTGGATTTGTTCCGCAAGGGTGAGGCGCAACTGAGAAGCGAACACATTGATCTCTGGACACGGACCTGCGACTTCCTCCGCATGGTGATAGACGACCTGGAAGAGAAAGGAAGCGAGGAGGGTCATGAGGCGGAAGCGGGCATACTGTCCGAGGCATTGATCGAGTATATCGATCGTATCAAGAGCGGAGAGGAGCCGGCAGCGGACGCAGAACCGGCCGAGACGCCGTCCGAAGTTGAAGCCTCTGAGGATGAACAGGCCGGAAAGGATTGGGAGGCGATCGGCGAATCCGTCGAGGAAGCGGTTGAGGCGGCGGATGACGACGCCGACGAGGAAGAGCCGGAAGAGGCGGTTGCAGCGTCCGCAGACGACCTGGTGGACCCGAAGACCGGTCAGTTGCTCGCATCACCCGAAATGGTGCAGGCCTTTGTCAGCGAAGCGACCGAACAGCTCGATATGGCCGAAGAAGCGCTGCTTGCGCTGGAAAAGGATCCGGAGGACAGCGAAAATGTGAACCAGGCCTTCCGGGCGTTTCACAGTTTCAAAGGGAATGCGGGATTCCTGGGCTATTCGGACTTTCAGACCCTGGGTCACCATTCCGAGGCCGTGCTGGACCAATTGCGGACCACCGGAGAACCGCCGGACAACAAGGTTGTCACTCTGCTGCTGGAAATCATCGATTTCCTGCGCGGAGGGGTTGAGCAGGTGTCGCAGGGCCGATCCGATGCCGTACCGGCCACGAGCGGGCTGGTGCATCTGCTGGAAGATGCGATCAGCGGGCAGGGAGCCGCCAAACCGAAAGCCGGCGGAGCAGACGCCGCTGCACCACCCTCCGCGCCCAAGCCCACCGAACCGCCCAAACCGGAATTGCCGGAGGAACAAGCCGCCCCCGTCGAACCGCCGCCGAAGCCGCAACCCGCCGGGGAGCAGACACCGACTGTCGAACCGACTGCGGAGGCGCCGTCAGAAGAGAAGCCCGGGACGAAGAAAGAAAAGGCCCCATCGGGATCGGGGCTGACTCCTGCCGATGCGCAGAAGGCGCTTTCCGAACTGAACGAGCAGGCACGCGCGAGCGGCACTCCGCCTGAACCACAAAAATCCGACAGGACGCCCGAACCGAAACTTGAGCCGACGCCGAAAGACAAGATTCAACCGACAGATTCCTCGAAACCCGGGGAGACATCGCAAACGGTCGAACAATCAAATGCTGCACCGAAAGCTGACCCGGGCAAGGGTGTGTCACGACAGTCGGTGCGTGTGGACGTTGAGAAGCTTGACCTGCTGCTCGATTTGATCGGCGAGCTTGTGATTATAGAGGCGATGGTGGCGCAAAGCCCGGACATCAAAGAGCTCGATGTCCCGCTGGAGAAATTTGAACGGGCTGTGATCCAGCTGGACAAACTGACCCGTGAACTGCAGGACATCGCAACCTCGATTCGCATGATTCCGCTCGCCGGCACCTTCCGCCGCATGATGCGGCTGGTGCGGGATGTATCGCAGAAAGCCGGCAAGAAGGTGGACCTGGAAATCGTCGGCGAGGACACCGAAGTCGACAAGACCGTTATCGAGCAGATCACTGATCCGCTGGTCCACATTATTCGCAACTCGGTCGATCACGGCATCGAGCTGCCGGACGTGCGTGAAGCGAGCGGCAAGCCGCGCAACGGCAAAGTCATCCTGGAGGCCAAATACGTCGGCGGCGAGGTGTGGATCCTGATCAAGGACAACGGTCGTGGTCTGCATCGCGAGAAAATCCTGAACAAAGCGCTGGAGCGCGGAATCATCAGCGGTGACGGTGCCGGCATGCGCGACGAGGAAGTGTGGCAGCTTATCTTCCAACCGGGCTTCTCCACGGCAGACCAGGTAACGGAGGTCTCCGGTCGCGGCGTGGGTATGGATGTTGTCAGGCGAAACATCGAAAACATCCGCGGCAAAGTCGATGTACGCAGCGTGACCGGTGAAGGCACGACGGTCATTCTTCGTATTCCGCTAACTCTGGCAATCATCGACGGCATGCTGGTGCGTGTTGGGGAAACGACGTATGTTATCCCCATTGTTGCCATTCAGCGTTCGCTACTCGCCGAGGAAGAGAACATCACCCAGCTCGTGGACGGGCAGGAAGTGATGCGGATTCGTGACAAACTGCTCCCGGCGGTGCGCTTGAGCGAGTTCTTCGGCGTGGAGGCGCAGTATGAGGATCTCACCATGGGCACCACCATGGTCGTGGAGCATGACGGCCGTCAGGTCTGCCTCCTCGTGGACGAAATCCTCGGGCAGCACCAGGTTGTCATCAAGGGACTTTCAGAATATATCGGACAGGTCGGCGATGTGCACGGCATCAGCGGATGCACCATCCTCGGCGACGGCACGATCAGCCTGATCATCGACGTCGCCGGCCTGATCGACACGGTGGAAACTGTCAGCGATTCCGCGATCGACTTGGAGACGGTATCGTCCGAAAGGAGTAAGGAATGAGTGAAGATCCGAGAAACATTGACCTCGAAGAGGGGATGGAAGATACCCTCGAGGACAAGTATCTCACCTTCAAAGTGGGTGATGAGGAGTACGGTATTGAAATTCGATATGTTACGGAAATCATCGGGATTCAATCGATCACCGAACTGCCGGACATGCCGCAGTATGTAAAGGGTGTGATCAATCTGCGCGGCAAGGTCATCCCCGTGTTGGACGTGCGGTTGCGGTTCGGACTCGAAGAGCGCGAGTACGATGAACGCACTTCGATTATCGTCGTGAACATTCAGGAAATGGCGGTTGGACTGATCGTGGATACGGTCAGCGAAGTGATGGACATTCCGAAGTCAGAAGTGGAACCACCGCCCCGAGTTTCCAAGGGTGCCGGCAGCCGCTATATCCAGGGGATGGGCAAGGTCGACAAGAGCGTGAAAATCCTCCTGGATATCCAGAAGCTACTGTTCGAGGGCGAACTGGAAGACCTGCAGAAGCTGGCGGAGAAGTAATACACCGATCGCGGAGCTTTCCCTGCATGATCGGGACCGGTTGAGCCGTTGCCGCGGTCCCCGGCTGACGGCAACGGCAGGCTTGATCGCACCGGCTGACCGGTTCCGAAAAGGTGGATCTTCTTTCCGTTAAACGGGCGTCTCCGACTCCCGGGAGTGCGATGAAAGGCTATTTTCTTAAACCGGGCTTTATCTTTTTCGCAGCGGAGCCGACGATGATTCTTTCCGTGCTGGGCTCCAGTGTGGCAATTACCCTGTATGACCCGGTACGACGAATCGGCGGCATGAATCACTACATCTACCCCCGGTTGGAAGAACAAGCCAGGGCCACCGCACTGTACGCACAGCCGGCCACATTGCAACTGCTTCGTATGTTTCGCCGAACCGGTTCACCTCTGCAGCATCTCCAGGCGCACCTGATGGGAGGAGCGTACAAGCCGGGTGCTGCGGCTGAAATCCGCAAGCTGGGAGAGCAGAATGTGGACATTGCCCGTGACATGCTGAAACGATACCAGATTCCTATTCTTGGCACCGACACCGGAGGCCCATGGGGGCGAAAAATCGTTTTCAATTCCGCCACGGGTGAAGTCGTCATCGCCAAGGTGCACAAAATTCGCGAATCGGACTGGTATCCGGGTGAACTTCCCGCACGACGCTGATCGCTCGCCGGTGTCTCTCGGGATCTTGCAGTAAGAGCTGGTGAATACGAAATTTCCGAAAACGATCCATGCCCCTCCAGGGAAACGGAGCATTTGGAGCGTGTAGGATATGCAGGCCGCTTTTTGTTAACTTTGTGTTCGTGGAGTATTTGGGGTGTTCACGGCAGGCTATCGATCGTCATGAGGAACTGGGAATCCGACATGGCGGTCTCTTGAAAGGATTCCATGGCAGAATCAGCGCCGAAGGGCACGGGCGCCGGGAAACGTGCTACCGAAGATAAACCGGCAACCATCAGTTCCGGTGTCGCTTCACTGAGCGAAAAAGAATACCAGCAGATTCGCGACCTCGTATATACACGGTTCGGGATCAACTTGACCGAACAGAAGAAGTCGCTGATCATCGGCCGGTTGAACAGTCTGCTGAGACGCGGCGGATTCACCTCCTTTTCCAAGTATCTGCAGACGGTCCTGGAGGACAAAACCGGCCAGGCGATGGAAACCCTGGTCGACCGGATCTCGACCAATCATACATATTTCAACCGGGAAGCGGACCATTTCAGCTTTTTCCGCGATACGGTCCTGCCGGAAATCGCTGGTCGAAACAAGGCGCGCGGTGTAAAAGAATTCCGGCTGTGGGACGCCGGCTGTTCTTCGGGTGAAGAGCCGTATACGCTTGCGATGCTGATGCTGGATCATTTCAAGTCGGACCTTGTGAGCTGGGAGCTTGGGATCCTGGCCACCGACATTTCCACGACGGCACTGCAGAAAGCAGTTAACGGGGTGTACCCGGCCGAGGGTGTGGAGAAAATGCCGGAAGACATTCGCAAACGGTATATGAAAAAAGTCGGCCCGGCCCAATACTCCGTAAAGGAGGGGCCCAGAAAGCTGATTATGTATCGGAAGCTGAATCTGATCCAGGATTCGTATCCGTTCAAACGTAAGTTTCATGTTATTTTTTGCCGCAATGTGATGATCTATTTTGACCGGCCTACTCGAGACGCTCTCGTGCTACGCTACCACAGATACCTCGAGCCGGGCGGTTATCTTTTCATCGGTCATTCGGAGTCGCTGGGTCGTACGGGCAGTCCGTTCCGGTACGTTCGCCCGGCCGTCTATAAAAAGGAAGGCTAGCGCATATGGCCGGCAAGATACGAGTGCTGGTAGTAGATGATTCAGCGCTTGTGCGGCAGATCCTGGCCAAGGGTCTGGCGGGCGACCCACGTATTGAAGTCGTGGGCACCGCGTCGGACCCCTATGTTGCGCGCGACATGATCGTCAAGCACCGTCCGGACGTTCTCACGCTGGACGTGGAAATGCCGCGTATGGACGGCGTCGAGTTTCTCCGTCGCTTGATGCCGCAACATCCTCTGCCTGTGCTGATGGTCAGCGCTTTGACCGAGAACGGCAAACAGATCACCATGGAAGCGCTGGAAGCCGGTGCCATTGATTTCGTCACCAAGCCTTCGGCGGATGTGGCACGCACGCTGAATGAAATGATCGTGGAGCTGCGCGGCAAGGTGCGTGCGGTGGCGCGGGCCGATGTCAGTCACTGGAAGCACAAGAAAGCTCCGCCGAAACCGAGGCAGAGCACCGCCGCTCTGGCGGAATCCACCGATAAGGTGATCGCCATCGGGGCCTCCACCGGTGGAACGGAGGCGATCCGGCGTGTGCTGCAACGTTTCCCGGCGAGCATGCCGGGGGTGGTGATTGTACAGCATATGCCGGCGGGCTTTACAAAAATGTTCGCGGACCGTCTCAACCAGCAGTGCGCGATGGAAGTGAAGGAGGCGGCGGAAGGCGACCGCATCATGCAGGGTCGCGCCTTGATCGCACCGGGCGATTATCATATGCGAGTGTTCCGCTCGGGCGGGATGTATCGTGTCAAGCTGGACCAGGAGGAGAAGGTCTGCGGACACCGGCCGTCCGTGGAAGTGCTGATGTATTCTGTGGCTAAGTATGTCGGCGCCAATGCTGTAGGGATGATCTTGACCGGGATGGGCAATGACGGTTCGAAGGGGATCCTTGCGCTGCGTGAGGCCGGGGGCCGCACCATGGCTCAGGACGAAGCCAGCAGCGTGGTGTTTGGTATGCCGAAGGAGGCGTATGCGACGGGTGGTGCGGAGAAGCTGGTCCCGCTGGACCGGATTGCAGACGAAGTGATACGACTCTTCACGAGGAACCCGTGAAATGAGTGTGATTTACATCGGTGTCGGCGAATACGGTGCAACGAACAAGCCGGGCGAAGTGATTAAAACTCTCGGCTTGGGTTCTTGCGTAGCCGTGATTCTGCTTGCACCCAAACAGCGCGCGATCGGCCTGGTTCATGTCGCGCTGCCCGACTCGACGATCAACAAGG
>WJJA01000401.1 GCA_014729955.1 bacterium | reverse complement strand
TCGACCGTGCTGTGGAGGGCGTCCATGATGGTATCCAGCACCTCCCGCGTATTCACGGTCCTCGCCAGCAGCGTGGCGATCGACTTCAGGTAGCGGGATTCCACGCCCGCCTGTTCATCATGCAGGATATGTGCCAACGACACGGCAATCTCGTCGAGCCGTGCCAGGATCTTTGTGCCGAACTCGCCGGCGCTGAGATCCTTATTCTCTTGCAGCAAGGTCCGGATGTCCCGTAATTGCGCTTCAATCAAGCGTCTGGACGCCCGGGATGTTTCGCCTGCCTGTCGGTTCGACTCCTTAGTCACTGAAGGAAGCGATGGCGGCCTCGACACTGTCATGGGAGTCGAATACCTGTACGAGCTTGGTGATCATAAGTAGCGATTTGATCTTCTCCGTAACGCGTGCGAGCTTCATTTCGCCGTCCGCGTTCTTCACCGTGGTCATCCCGCCGATCAGGATGCCGAGACCGGACGAGTTCATCCAGTCGACACGCCCCAGATCCACGACCACCTTCTTGATGCCCTTTTCCAGGTGCTTTTTCAACTCGTCACGGAACAGGTTGGCGTCAGGCCCCCCCATAATTTTGCCTTTCAACTCAATCACCGCCACGCTGCCGTGAGTCTCTGACGAGAGTTTCATCCTGCGTTCCTCCTGAACCGATGATGAATAGGGAATTTAGTCGCATGAAAGTACGCAAGACTGCCCTGTTTCACAAGAGCATCGGCAGAAGCGGCAAACCTTGATCGAGCTTCTGACATGCTGAGGGAAGGATAAAAGGAGCGGATGATCATGAGAAAGCCTGGTGTTGTTGGCGATCCATTTTGAGTGCCGGGTCACACCCCGCTGACGCGGGCCAAGAGCCGACACAACGTCCGGCAACGTTCTGTCAGGCCTTGCGTACGACAGGCGTCTTGCCAGAATTGAAGCTCGACCCCGTTGGACGGTTTTTACCGCAACAGATAGACCCGATTGGTGAGGGTTTGCTGCGCTGTCCGGAGTCTCAGGAAATACATTCCGGACGCATAGCCTGTACCGTTCCAGTGGAATTGGTGCCGTCCCGCGGGCAGCACGCCGGGCGACCACGTTGCGACCTCCCGTCCGAGCAGGTTGTACAGCGCCAGCTGTGCTTTCTGCTGTGTCGGTAGTGCGATCTCAATGTGAACATCCGGGTTGAAGGGATTCGGCCAGGTGTGGATGCTGACATCACGTGGCAGTGCGTTCTCATACAGGGACGGGTACTCATCGCTGTCCACTACATCGAACCACATCAGGGTTTGATTGAGAAACTCATCACGATGGACGTACGCCGGTGGAGCCGCGCTGTTAATCCCTTCCAGGCCGAAGGCGCAGAAGACGGTTTTGAAACCGTACTGCTCGTTATCCAGCGCCACGGCTGCCGGTGCGCCGGTGTCCGGGAAACGCATCAGCGGCATGGAATCATAGGTTGGTTCGATCTCATCCATGGCGGTTTGGTTGCCCGCTCCGCCTCCACCGCCTACAACCAGCAAACTGTCATTCGCCATGAAGGGTGCGGCGGCATCGCCGACCAGGATGTTCGATGTGCGATCGAGCGATCCCGTTTGCGCCCCGAACCGTGTGCGCAGCATGCTCCAGCCGCCCCACTGGTTCAGCAGGTTCTGTCCGGAGAGCAGCATCCGCCCGCCGTCCTGAAGGTATCCGTTGATACTGTTCCAGTTGCTGCTGGAGAAGACCTCACCAACAGTGTCCTCGCCGGTAATCCAGATGACCGCTTCGGTATAATCCAGCCAGCTTCCCCGAACGGAGCCTGAATCATCAGTGCTCCATGTGTACGAAGTCAGAGGCAGGCTGTCCAGCGAGGCTTCGATCCACGAATCGTACTGGTCGGTGTTCGCGTCGGAGATGAAAGCCAGGTCGGCAGCTTCGCAGGTGACTGTCAACTCTGTGATGCGGTTTTCTTCGACGGTCACGGTATCCAGCGGCGGGTGCAGATAGGGCGGCGCGGCAGGGATCACTTCGACCGTATGATCGCCCATGCCCACGTAAACATCCATGTTTCCCTCTATCAGTTGTAGGGTGTCGAGGGAGTAGGGGTCGGGGTGTGAGATATGCGTGACGACTACACGTGAAGGAATTGCTTCACCCGCGCCGTCGCCAATGGTTGTGATATCAAGAGTTCCGGACTCAAGGATGGGCAGAACCAGCATGAGTGAATCATTGTCCGGGTTGAGATCGTCAGGATGGTTCACATGCAGCAGAAGGGTATCCAGACCCGCATCTTCCGGATGATAGGCGTTCGGAAAGAAGAGATCCGCGACTTCGCCCCGTTCCAATGTAACCGAATCCGTCAAGACGGTGTCGCTGCATTCGATGACGACGACTCCGCCGGCGATGGTCGAAAGGCCAAGATTGGAGACACGTACGGATACATCCCGTCTTGCCCTGCGCGGTACGGGAAGTGAATCGGAGGGGAGTTGAAATGCGGTCGCGGCGAGATCGTACTCGATATCTTCGAGCAGGGGTTCGATGCCGTACCAGACCAGGTAAGCGCTGGTCCAGGACTGGTCGTTGTCGTACTGACCTTCTGTCGCGGGCACACCGCCGTCGTCGTCGATATCGTCCTGGTCGAGCAGGTTTTCCACGCAGACAATCGCACTGTCGAGGTACGCCTCCTCTCCGAGAATCTGGTGCACCCGGTGCCAGGCGAACCCGTACCAGATGGTCCAGCTGTTGTTCCATGTGCCGGGACCGGCGTAGGTATCCATATAGGGGATCACGGTTTCGATCCAGTCCTCGCCGGAAGCGGGATCGTCCAGGTACAAGGCCGTGCACACTCCCCACATCACCGTACCGCCGCACATCGCCCAGAGCTCTGCCGCGCTGAGACGATTGAACGGATCGTAATCGATATACTCCTTGCAATCGAGGGCGATCTCCTGTGCGGCATCGATCCAGTCCTGGTTCTCGCGCCATCGACCGTACATGTACAGGGTGCCCGCGCCGAATCCGGCCGATTGGGCGGCGGTATTGATGGTTGCATTGTTCCAGGAAAGACGATAAGTGTCGAGGTAGACCGCGCAGGAGTCGCCGTACCAGAGGTAGCTGGAATCGCCGTAGGCCGTGGTGTATTCCATGACGGCGACCAGGCCCCAGCCGCAGTTGTGTACACGGTAGTAGTTCGGGTTGCCCCCGCCTTCTTCATCGTATGCCGGCCATTCCATGATGTACTGCCAGGCCGCGTCGATGTTATCCTGGTAGCGTTCGAGATCGCCGGTACGGAGAGCGTATCGTGCCCAGTCTCGCAACGCCTCCTGCGTGTTGTCGGTCTGAATGATGGTGAGATCCTGTTCGCCTTCCATCATACCGCCGTAGTTTTCGTCCGGCTGCAGGTATTGCATGGTCGGGAGCCAGTCAAGGATCTGCATGTACTCGACGGGATATTCGTGATCGTCCAGTTCCCCGCGGGATTGGGGCGGGAGGGTGATGTGCTGAGGGTCTGTGCTTTGCCGTGCCTCATAGTCCTCACGGATCTGTTCCGGAGTCCAGTAGGGGGTAGCGAAAGTGCATACCGGCAGCAAAACAAGAAGAACCGCCCAGGTCGGGCGGGATACGATTGATCGTGACATCAGGTATCTCCCTCACATTTCAGACGACCTCACTAAAGTATTG
>WJJA01000055.1 GCA_014729955.1 bacterium | reverse complement strand
TTGAAGCGCTGAACTGGAGAGCCCCACCAACATATTGAACGGCTTCATTGGACTCAAACCTGTTTCCGGTGACATCAATATCGGATCGTACGAGGAAGCATGCTCCCCCATGAAGGAAGGCGGAATTCATAACAAACGTATTGTGTGTTATTGTGCCATTTGCAAAGCTCAAATAAATGGCACCTCCATAATCGGCCGTATTGTTCTCAAAATGATTATGATCGATAAGGAGGTCAAGGCCGTACAGGCTGTCGGGGTAGTAGAATATAGCACCACCTTTGCCGTAGTCTGGAGACGTTCCCGTAACGAACGCGTCTATGAAACGAAGCCCTGCAATTCTTACCTGATTCAATTCCTCGGATTGAAGGATCCTGATCGTGCTGCCTTCGCTTCCCAATGTGTCCGTGCCGACAAGCGTGGTCGCGCCAATATGGGTGGTATCCTGATCGAGAATGTACAGGCTTGCAAGAGTCAGGCTTTTATCGAGGATGACCTGTTCGTTATAGAACCCTTCCTCCAGAAGGATCGTATCGCGCTCGGCGGCTTGTTCTATGGCGGCATTGATCGAAGTAAAGTCTTCCGGAACGTGATAAATGGATCCATGGGTGTTGCAGACTACCAGAATCAGCAGGACAAGTATGCTACTCGATTGAGTTTTCACCACGTTCTACCCCTTTTTCCAAATACGGAACCATAAGCGATACTACAAAAAAGAAATGAAGGTTGACTTCCGTCAGATCACACTCGCCTGCGGCACGCCAGACCAAAAGGAGCGTGGGTACGTATCACTCGCAACGCGTGAAACGGTTTACCAGATTGCTAATTCACACCCGACGCTGAAAGCACAGTGCCGGGTGTGTAAAGATGTTTCACTGTTAATAAGGCGACTCAAGAATGAAATCCGCACGACCACCCGTGCATGAACCGCCGACATCCCACCGTACCATGTTTTCTTGACTATTACGTGTGTCCCAGGGGACATTCGAATGCGTATAGGTGTCCTCCACATATCCTTCTGCTTCCTGCCAGAAGATGTTTGTACCGCTGACCCATACTGCACAGATCGAATAGAAGTCGGTGGAGTCACCCTCGAGATCACGGTTGTCAATCACCGATTTCGCATCCGCCGGTGAATTCACTGTAGTGGGATGGTTCTCTACCATGTTGCCGCAAGGCACACTGTCGGAGAGGAAGATATCCGCAACTGCCCACTGTCCGATCGAGACAGTGAACAGCAGCACCACCCCGACCAGCAACACTACTTTGCCTTTCATAAAGCCCCCTTTCAGGAGAATGGTACGGCGCCGTTCGCCGTGTTCGCTACTACGTTCGAAAAAAATCATTTGAAGTCAACACCCGTATTCCATACTGACGACAAACTATGCATTTATATTTATTAGGAGAGTCTAACCATGAAATCGCCGAAAAATCTAAAAACACAAATAGGCATACTTGCGTCTGAATCGTTTCCGGATATTGGGTGTATTGTGCTTTTTATAGCGATTTTTGAAAGAAATGTCCCCCAAGTCATTCCGCCAAAAGGATAGGCGGTCAAGTTCCGCGAAGACGGGAATCCAGTGACTTTGCGCTTTTCAGCTGATAAGAATGGGACATTTCTTTCGAAAAACACTCTATCATTCCAGGCTGAGGCGCTGAGTTGGTTCAGATTTCGGAACCAGAAGTTCATTCTCCCTCTCAAACAAAAATTCCTGCCGCCGGAGAAAAGCAGCTCCGACAACAGGAAGTATATCAGCCACCCACCGGAAGTATTTCCTTATTTGAAGAGCACCATCTTGCGGGTCGCGTTGAAGCTGCCCGCCTCCAGACGATAGAAGTAGACCCCACTCGCGAGACGGCTCGCATCGAACTGCACCGCATGCCAGCCGGCGCTGAGTTCACCTTCCATCAGGCGCACGACTTCTCGTCCCATCACGTTGTATACCACCAGTGACACGTCCGACGCTTCCGGCAAGCCGAAGCGAATGGTCGTGGTCGGGTTGAACGGGTTCGGATAGTTCTGTTCCAGCGCAAACTCGGCCGGGATTTCAGGCACGATCACAGACGGGGCGGTGCTGGAGGTCTGTCCGCTCTCGATCACTGCACCGTTGCGGTTACGCAGGTCGAACGCCACGCTCAACTCACCGTCGCCGCCGGTTGTGCTTTCAAGCACCACACGCCCGAGCAGGCCGGTCCCGTGCGCGGCCGGCTGGTCGGGATTCAGTTGACTGGTGTACAGGGTGACATGGTCCTCTTCCGGATAGTCGAGGAAGAGGCCGTCGAGCATCTCACCCCGTTCCGAATCTACCAGTTCGTAGACGCCTTCGTCAAACTGGAGGGTAAGCTCGGCCGTCATCAGGGCTTCGACATCGTCGGCGAATAGCTCCACGATACGGCGGTCGCCGTCCGGCGTAACCGCAAAGTAGAAGTGTTCGCTGTCCATATCCTGCGGGCTGTTGTTGTTGCCCGGCTTGCCGTCGCCGCCGAACGCCAGGGTGCCACCGGTGAAGTTCTGAGCTCGGTACCAGTCGAACATCTGGGTAAACGCCATCAGGTCGTGCACATCGAGACGGCCGTCCGGAGTTGCCCACAGGTCAGGCACCTGTCCCTGGTAGGGGCCGATATCGGCGATGGGATCCCATGTGCCGCCGAGACCGTTCCATGCCTGGGTGAAGACCACGATGTCATCCACACCGAAATGGCCGTCCGGGTTCGGCACCATGTTGGGGATTGTGCCGCGGTTCGGGTCGGACGGCGTCGCGATATCCCCGAGATAACCGATCGGAATCGCCAGGTCGTTCAGACTCGGATCGTCCAGCTGTGTTCCCGTGTAATCGGTCCAGGTTCCCGAGGTGACGTCGAAGGTGCCGTCAAAGGTGCGCGCATTCGGTGTCACCGCGCTGTCGGCAACGGTTACGGTGATCACACCGACCACGAAGAAGGGCGGTCCCGATACCAGACCGGGGTTGGAGCCGAGCACGGCCGCGGATACCTCAAAGGTTCCTTCGCTGTTGTTCCACATCGGCTCGAAAATCACGCCCTGGTTCTGCACCGACTGCCAGGCCGGACCTTCTTCAATGCTGACAATCTGCATCACGTTCTCAGGGAACTCGCCTGCGTAGGAGATCGCGGTCACGCTGTCCGGGTAAATCGCCAGCAGGTTGATCTGTCGGGTGGCTCCGTTCTGCACGTAGAAATGAAGGTCGTCGTCCGACTGGTCGAACAGGCCGATGCCGTTGAGAATATTGCTGTCAATGATAAGCAGCTGGTTGGCGGCGGTGCGGTCCTCGTCCAGCAGGATGCCGTTGGGATCGTACAGACGGGCGTAAAGGTGATAGATGCCGTCCGCGACGGCACCCGATGGCGTGTCGGCGAAGTTCCAGACAAACTGCGTCGTCGTCGCCGGGAACTGCGTGTTGGAGCATAGGATCGGGTTCTGTCGGCCGGCGGCCGTGGTATCGCTGTAGAAGAACTGGATGTAACTGCCGACCGGGTAATCCTTCGCCATCGAACGCCAGGTTTGCGAATCGAACTTCTGGAAGGTGTAACTT
>WJJA01000400.1 GCA_014729955.1 bacterium | reverse complement strand
TATTTTGGATGATCGGCATTTGAAGCCGGTTGAATTTATCCTGTTTTTACCCGCTTCCATTGCATCGAGAGTCGGTTTGGTGACATCTTTGCGTGCGCAGGTATCAGATTGAATTGAAAGGCTTGCCGGATTTCCCATGGACATCGCAGATCATCCCGTACTCGAAGGTTTTCCGGAAGAGGCCGTTGAAAACCTCATTCAACGTATGCGGCCGTTTCGATACAAACCCGGCGAGATCATCTTTCAGCCGGATTCAGAACCACCCGGGTTGATGTTGATCACGGCCGGTCGTGCCGAGTTATACCTGGCCGGACCCACCGAAGCGTTCAATGAGTTGGGCATCGAGCGGAAGGAAGGAGAAGTTCTGGGGGAGATGAGCCTGTTTGCCGAAGAGGGGGAGACGGCTCGTGCGATTGCAAGGGACGAGCTCGCCGGAATGCGTATCACGCCGGAACTGTTCAACGATCTGTCGAAAGAACAGCCTACTTTTATGTTGAACCTGTTTCGTCATGCCGTCCGTCACGCTCGTGCGGCAGACACCGGCATGATTCAAGGGCTGATACGTGTCAAAGCCGAAGCGGATCGTGCCTTGAAGCGGATGAACGCCCTCCAGACCACCGGACGGATTCTCAACTCGACCATCCAGATCGACAACCTGATGCAGCTGTTGCTGAAGGAGGCGACCCGCAACACGGGTGCGGATACGGGCACGATCTACCTTGTGGATGAGGATACAGGTGAGCTGGTCAGTCACGTGGTGCAGGGCAAGGAAATCCGTGAGATCAGGCTGCCGTTGGGCACCGGTATCGCCGGCTATGTCGCGGCAACCGGCACTACTCTGAACATTCCGGATGCGTATGCCGACAACCGGTTCAATCCCGAAGTGGACAAACAGACCGGCTACCGTACGAAAAACATGCTGACGATGCCGCTCATGGGTGAGGATCAGATCGTCGCGGGTGTGATCCAGCTGCTGAACAAGGAAGGCAACCAACCGTTTAACGATGAGGACGAGCGTTTCATCGCGGCAGTCGGCAGCCAGGCGGCGCTTGCGATCCGCAATTCGCAAACGGCAATGAAAATGGCACGGCGTGAAGCAATGACCGCGGTCCGCGACCTTGCTACCACTCTTACGGAAAGCTTTCGCAGCCCGCTGGCGGTGATCGAAAGCTATACGCAACTGATCCATGCCGGCAAGAAGGCGAAGAATTCGGAAGACTATGCGGTCGGTATCGGACGCCAAATCGACCGCATGGCCGGCATGATTCACGAGGTGACCGATTATCTCAGCCACAACATGCATTTGCAATTGTCGTGGTATTCCATTAATAAATACATGACCCAGCAGTTCGAAGCGATGGAAAGCTTCCTGAAACCGCGCGGGATCAAAGCCTACTTGAAACTGCCGGAAGAGGACACCACTATCTGCATCGATGCGAAGCGCATCTCCAACGTGATCTTCATTCTTGTGAACAATGCGAGCGATGTCCTGAAACGCGGGGGCAAGGTGTGGCTCGAAGCAGCCGTCGATCATGACCGTTGGCGCCTGGTGGTGGTCGACAACGGTTCCGGTATTCCTGAAAACCTCCACAACGAGGTGTTTACGCCTTTCTTCACCCACGGCAAGGCGCACGGCACCGGGCTGGGACTCTCCATTGTGAAGCGTGTCGTACGATTGCACGGGGGTACGATTCGGTTGAAAAGCCGGGAAGGGAAGGGAACCGGCATCTTGATGACGCTACCGAGAGACCCTTCCACACGTAACCGACCCGGCACATATCTATAAACGGGGCACGTTGCAGAACCTTCCGGATTGAGACTTTTTCGCCTTGATGTGACGCAGCTCTTTTGTAACCAACGGAAAAGGTGCGTACTTTCCCTTGGATTCGGTGTGGACGGTGATTGTGTTCTGCAGTGAGTGGTGATGAATCTGGAAGAGACGTTTCATCCGATCTTTCGCGGGTTGGACAAGGAGAAGACGGACTTTGTGATGTCCAGCCTGGAACCGTTCTCGTATCGGGACGGCGAGGTGGTGTTCTATGAAGGAGAACACCCGGAGGGTCTCTATCTGATTACGGAAGGGCGTGTCCGGGTTGCTCTCGCCACGCTTTCCGAAGAGCGATCCGGGCACATGGGCATGGTCCGTGTCGCGGGTGAATACTTCGGTGAACTGTCGCTGCTGGATCACAGGCGTCATCTCGGTACTGCGACCGCGATCGGGCACCTGCGAGGTCAATTGCTGCGGCGCGACACGTTCATGAAAATGACGGAGACTTCTCCGATCTTCGTGCTCAACCTGGCGAAGGACATTGTCAACCGGTCCCGTCAGGCGGACTCGCAACTGATCCTCGAACTGGCACGGTCGAAGACCTCCGCGGAACTCTACATTGATCGTCTGAAGGCCCTGTCGCATACAAGCCAGATCCTGAATTCCACACTTGATCTAGACCGTCTGCTTCTGACCATCCTGCGCGAAGCGACACGTAACATCGGCGCAGATACCGGTACCATCTACCTGCTCGACGAGGTCCACAACGAGTTGGTGAGTCGTGTGCTGCGCGGAAAACGTGTCAAGGAAATCCGCCTCCCTCTCGGAAAGGGTCTGGCGGGGTACGTGGCTGCCACCGGGATCACCCTGAATATACCAGACGCCTACGCGGACGACCGTTTCAATCCTTCCGTCGACATGGAGACCGGTTACCACACCAAGTCCATCCTCACCATGCCGATGCTCGATTCGGAGAAAAACATTGTCGGCGCGATCCAACTGATTAACAAGGAGGGGGGGGCTCCGTTCAATCGGGACGACGAGGAGTTCATTCGCGCGATGAGCATTCATGCTTCCATCGCCATTCGGAACTCGCGCCTCGCAGAAAAGATGGTGCAACAGGAAACCCTCGCAGCGGTGGGCAACCTGTCGGCATCCCTGATTCACGATTTCCGCGGCCCGATGACGATCATCAAGGGGTATGCGCAACTGCTGGACACAATGGATTTTCCGGATGAAAATGCACGAAAGTATCTGAAAGGAATCGGAAAGCAGATCGACCGAATGGCGGGAATGACCCAGGAGGTGCTCGACTTCTCACGCGGAGAGGTTCATCTCAACCTGCGTACCCAATCGCTCCAGTCCTTTTTCGAAGAGCAAATCGACATGTTCCGTGATGATCTCGAGAAACACGGGATCGAACTGGATTATGATTTACCACCCGGAGAAGTGGAGGCGCGTTTCGATCCGATTCGAATCGCCCGTGTCCTGAACAACCTGATCGGCAATTCACGAGACGCTTTGCCGGAAGGCGGCCGTATCGATTTGAAGGTCCACGCCGGGGAGGAGGGTTGGTCATTCAGTGTGGTGGACAATGGTACCGGTATTCCCGATGAGGTGGTGCAACGTATCTTTGAACCGTTTGAAACGTTCGGAAAAAAGAACGGCACCGGCCTGGGGCTGGCCATCGCAAAGAAAATCACCGAGAAACATAACGGTACGATTGAAGTAAAAAGCAAACCGGGGGATGGAACCACCATGACCCTGACCTTTCCCATGTATCTGCCGGACGAAGATTGAAACATCCTGCAACCGTCCTCGCCCCACGGCGAGCCGGAGCAGCGACGACTTGCGTTTGACCCTTCCGGCGTGTACACTATCTGCCCTGATGTTGCGGGGCGGGGGAAAGACCCCCCGACGAAAAACGTTAACGTACGAGGGCCCGAACATGCTGTACGAGAATCTGAAACAGGGCCGAACCCAAGGCAAAAACGGCGCGAGGAAATCCGATATGAGCCTGTTGCTGGTAAGACCGTTTGATATTGTGCACAAGGGGACACAGTATAAGGTTCTTATGGTGCGTGTGGATGCCGCGGGTAACCGGAACTACGCAGTGGCCAACGATGAGACGGGCGAGGGCACCGAGGCGTTCAAATGGGTTGCCGAGCGATGGGTGGAGAAGGTTGTTCCATCTGAATAGATGAGTCGCGCACACAACGC
>WJJA01000399.1 GCA_014729955.1 bacterium | reverse complement strand
TTCCTGCATGCTGTAGAATGAAGGCTCCCGGAGAAACTGCGTCGCCCCGGAAAAAAAACCGGGCCGAAGCCCGGTTCTGTCGATTCACTTCAAACACAACCCGCAAACCCGGATATTTCACGAGTTCATAGTGCGTCAGATGCGAGGCGCGAAGGATGAAGCTGTATGGCAATACCGCGAATCCTTCGGAACATGACGTGCTTGGGATCGCCCGAAGGGTGAATGCATTAATGAGTCTTCCTCTTTTACTTCAAGGTACAAACCGTCGCCGGGAAGAAGTGACAAATTGGGGAACAGCTTCTTGTAAAACCAGTCCTTACCATAGATCGCTTTTCTCATTCATGAAATATTCGGGCTAATTGTCAAGGTCGTTGGTTTCGTCGCTGAGCGCCTGGTTCACACGATCCGTGGCAATGCGCACTTCATCCTTGTTGTCCTCGCCGCCGACCCGCATGGTACTCAAAGTGCAGATCGCCAGGGCCGGTGTCATCTTCACATCGACGTCAAAGCCCCGCAGGTATTGCACACCGACACGATAATCGCGGACGATGCTCTCAATCCACACAATTTCCGCTTCCGATGCGCCGAGTTTGTGCAGATCGCGACGGACCATTTTGGCCCAGGACGCCTGGTTTTCCGTGTCGCCGCCGGCCAGCAGGGTAGCGAACGCGGTCAGGGCCCAGCGGTCGAGACGACCGTCGATGTGCACGTCGTGATTGTCGCAGATCGCTTTGAACACCTTCTCGTCCAGTCCCTCTTTCCAGTGCTCCAGGTGGACCTCTTCGACGGCATTCAATCGCAGTCGTCGCCGTCTGCCGTTCCCATCCCAGCAGGGGATCAATTCGCTGAGGAGGCCCTGCTTGTCCAGCCAGCGCAAGCCGCGCGCACGTTCCGGTTGTGCGAGCAGTCCCCACAGTGCGTCACGACCCTCGGCTGGATCCAGAATACGCGGTCGGTCGGATTCACCGATTGCGTCCTGAATCATTTCACCCGGTTCAAAAGACGGATCCTCAGCCATCCTCTGACCGATGAGAATCCAACGCCAGGGCTCCTTACGATAAAGCTCCAGGCTTTCGCGGCTTATGTCACTCATGCCTGCTTCCTCTCCCATCGTCAAGCCGGTCACCACCCTTGGGCTGTGACCGATATTCTCTTACTACGTGCAAACTTACATCTTCCAATCAGAAAATTCATCTTGCCGGCTTCGGTTTTGAAAAAACCGAGAGAAAAGCGGAGCACTCTCCCCTGTCTGCCGACCGGTTGTTCCCTCTGCTTGTACCAGACTTCACAAGCCGGGCGAGACGATTTCCGGAACGAGCCCGCTCCGTCATGCAGCCGGATTCAGAGAGCCTGTGCGATGCCGGTTGCAGCCTCGGGATGCCTCGGGCATGGGTAACGCGAAGGCATTCGCGTCAGTGAATCCGTCGAAGCAGGCAACGCGGTATCGGTCGAGCAACGGGATCCGGCTGGATAGATGAATCAAGCGTCTCGCAATGAAGTCGCACGTTCAAACGTCTCGCGCAGTTCCCGTCGCAGCTCCGGCACACCTCGTTCCCGGTAGTACTCGAAAACCGCCGGGCGCCATTCCGAAGGGTCCGATCGGCCGGCACGCTGCTCCACATAGCGCTGGATCTCCGCCGGACGGGGGCCCCATTGGCTGATGCTGTAGCCCTCTCCATCGACAAGAGCGAGTTTCGGAGTGGAACGTTTGCCGCGTGTCGTCATGCCGTCCATCAGCTCCGGATGGTCGGCTTTCAGAAAGATGCCGTACCGGATGCCGCCTTCCTCGAGGACGCGGCAGATATAGGGCACCGCCCAGGCGCAGTCATTGCAGCGCAGGCTCGCGAGCAGAATCGCACGCGGGGGTTTTTCATCGCGCAGTGTGTGGAAGTACTTGAGGGTGAACTCGTCCGGTTCCTCATCAAAGCGTCGCTGCTGGAGCTTCTGCGCGGCGGCGCCGGCCTGCAGGAATGCATCGAAAGTCAAGCCCGTAGAAAACGTTTCAGGGTCAATCAAGGGTTTGGCCATACATCGATTTCCGTTTGTGTGTACCTGTCTTTCCGAATCGCGCCTTAACATACATCCAGGAATGGGAAAATGGAGGGCTGTACCGTTCGTCCGGAGAGCTCACCGGAGGCAGCCACATGCTTTCAGCTTATCATCCGACAGATGCGGAGGCTGTTCCACCCGGACGCAGTACGTCGGTAACTTAGAGTGTCTGCAAAATGCCGAATGATAGGAATGCCCAGGCCCAGGTGTTGATGGGGGTTTTCCTGGTTCATTGAGAGGGGCGGCCCGGCCTGTGTGGGATCGAACGGCACTCCTCGATCTTCAAGAGTGATGCAAAGTTCATTGTCCTGGATTTCCGCGCGAATATGGATTTCCTCTTCGATGCTTTCATAGGCGTATTCGATGATATTTGTGACCGCTTCATCCACGGCCAGCTCGAGTCGCCTGGCGTGATCCACCGAACCGCCGGCAGCCAGCACAAAGGCTCGAACAAACTCGGCAATGCGAGGCAGCTCGTCTCGCCTTGACGGGAAGACCTGTTGCCGTACCACTTCACTCATCGCGTCCCTCGTCCTGCATTCAGCTGGTGTGGTCCTTTCAATCGGCCTGCAGTGTTCTAATATAGGGTCTGCGTATTCTGTTTACTCGCATTTCCGCTCCGAATTTCATTGAGTGATATCTTAGGAATGCCCATTTATACTTTCGGCTCAAAATGAATACTCCTTCCCGGGCTCAGGGAGTTCATCTTTCCCGGCAAGCCATTCTTCCGGTATCTTTCTCCATGGACCATTTGCAGAGGGGAAAGGGTACGATGGATACAACCAAGGTGTTGAAACGTCCGGTGTTTCTGCGGCTTTTCGGTTTGTGCGCGACAGGCCAACCGAAGGATAAAACGTCATGGAGGATCGGTGAGGGAACGGTCGAGGTGGATCTGACACGTCTCCCGGAACTGCAGCAGCCGGAACGTGCCGTCCGACTCGAGGACAACGCCGCGGGTATCAGGGTGCTGCTGGTCAAAGGTCCGGACGGTTCATTTCATGCCTACCGCAATGAGTGCCTCCACGGCAAACGTCGCATGGACCCTGTGCCGGGGGCAGAAACCCTGCAATGCTGCAGCGTGGGACACACGACCTATGACTATGACGGCAATCCGCTGACCAATGATCTCGATGGCCAATTGAACGTGTACACGGTGGAGCAGAGGGATGACGCGCTGACGATCAAGCTCGATTGATTTGTGCGGGACCGGCGATTGGGTGTACAGCTGAATCGTGCGTAT
>WJJA01000398.1 GCA_014729955.1 bacterium | reverse complement strand
GACTGGATGTGTGCCGATTTGTAACAACCGGAAACCGCTCCCTCAACCGTCACGTTGAAAGCAGTGCGAACAGTGGTTCTGAATGAGAGTGACCTGTTTGCGGTCCCGGTAGTGAAAGGAATGTTTTGAAGGATATCCAACGGGTTGGTTAATTCACCTGCGGGTCAAAATCCTCTTTCTCAAACAACTGTCTTGCCAGGTCGTGCACCTGGTCCTGCCTGCGAAGCTCGTTCAGAAGGTATAGGACACGCCCGGCGGGGTCGGTTTGTGCAAGAAGTCGTCGTTGCGCCTCGGCGTCCAGACCGATGGTCTGGCCGATGACGTAGGAAAGATCCCGTTCGATTTCGATGTCCGATACGATTTCATCGAGGTCACGTTTTTGCTGCTGCTCCAGCCCGAGACGGGAGATAAACGAACGGTAGAGGCGAAGCATGCGTTCGATCCGTGCCCGTGTCACCCCGGCGTCCGGCAGATCCTCGAAGTATTCCACCCGTCCTTCCAGGTACGGTCTCTCCTCCATAACTTCCAGCAGGCGAAAGCGGTTCTTTCCGACCGCCAACAGATCCATACGCCCGTCATCATACCGTCGAATCACGCGGTGTACCAGAGCCGTACAACCGACCGATCCGGATTCGAGGTCGTCGTTGGCGAGAATCCCAAACTCACCTCGGTCCGTAAGGCAACGGTCGATCATCTCCTTGTAGCGCTCTTCAAAGATGTGCAAAGGCAGGAGCATCTTTGGAAAAAGAACGCTTGGCAAGGGAAACAGTGGTATGGTTCGTTCGTCCATGCTAAACCCTCCCGGCCTGGAGATACGATCTACAGCGTTTCTCCTGTACCGTTCGAGTCTCCGTTCGGTGTTTAATGAGTCTATGCCCGGCGTGCCGGTTTGCTTCTTATAAAATAGGTCGGTTGACAAGTCCGATCAAACCGCTGCGGGTTGTTCAATCCCTCCCGGTTCACCCCTGCTGACTCAAGAAACGGATCGCAGTTCTTCCAGAAACAATCGAACTGTCTTTGGGAATTTTCGTAGATTTGCTCAAAAAAAGTTCGTATTGTGAGATTGATCACGTAAAACGAAATCATATCTTGCGAAATTCCCAAAATCGATAAAGAGCGTTGCGCGTTCACGATGCCTGAAATGGAGGTTGTTGACTCGGGATGAACAGCTTCAGCGTCCACCAGCCTCATTATCTGCCGTATCCGGGCTACCTGGACAAAGTTCAGCGGTCGGACGTATTCGTGTTCCTGGAGCGAGTGCAGTATGTCCGGCGCGAATATCAGAATCGCAACCGTATCAAAACCCCGCAAGGACCCCAATGGCTTACGGTACCGGTGAAAGGCGCCTATGGTGCTGCGATCGATGATGTTGCAATCGATGACAGTACGGATTGGCGCGGCAAGCACCTCGCTACCCTGCGTCGGGCGTATGCAAAGGCACCGTTCGTCGAAGAACTGGAGGGCTTCGCGGAGGTGATCGGACGGTCGTACGAAACCCTGGCGGAGCTGACCATTGCGACGACCGGCTACTTTCTGGATCGTTTCGGTATTGTAACCCCTCGCCACCGGCAGACCGAGTTCGCCGACCTGCCGAATGAGCCGAGTGAACGAATTGCCGAAATGGGGAAACGGTTACACGCGAACCGCTACCTCGCGGGCAGCGGAGGGCGATCTTACATGAACATGGAACCGTTCGAGCGTGTGGGTATGGAAGTTGAGTTTCTTGCCCACCAACCCCGTCCCTACCCGCAGCAGCACGGCGAGTTTATCCCGCACCTGGGAAGTATCGACCTAATGTTAAACCTCGGACCGGAAGGCTTCCACCAACTCTACTCGGACCGCCGATGACATCGTTGGAAAAGCTGTTGCATAACGAGGAGCGTCCCACTCGAGTGCTTGCGCTTGGGGCGCACCCCGATGATATCGAGATCGGCTGCGCCGGCACTCTGCTGCGATTTGTCGAAGCCGGCGCCGAAGTCAACCTCTATATCGCTACCGAAGGGCAGCGTGGCGGCGCGCCTGAAATGCGGGTGCGGGAAGCCGAACGCGCCGCCGACAAAATGAAGGTCAAGGAGATCTTCTGGGGCGATTTCATGGATTGCGAGATCCCGCACGGACTCGAATTGATCCAGAGTATCGAGAAGGCGATCAAAGCTGTGGCGCCGGATTTCCTGTTCGTGCACTATTTCAACGACACCCACCAGGATCACCGTGCAATGGCGGGCGCCGCGCAATCCGCGGGACGGCGTGTGCCTAATTTCCTCTTCTTCGAAAGCCCGACGACACAGCATTTTGCGCCCTACACGTTTTGCAATATCAACACGACCATCACACAAAAGATCGAACTGTTGGAAACCCATTTTTCGCAAGTGGCGAGGACCAACATCGACGGCACACCCATCACCGATATCGCCCGTGCGATGGCGATTCACCGCGGTATGGATATCTATACACGCTATGCCGAGGCGTTTCTGCCGACACGATTGACCCTGTTCCAATAACCGTTTCCGGAACCGGAGACCACCGTGGATAACTCAACCGTGAATGCAACGAAGGCCGATGCGGATCCGATCACGATCGACGGACCCGCTCGCTGGACCACTCGCAAACGAATGATCCTTCCCGGGATCCTGCTGGTTCTCTGCTTGATCCCGGCGGTATCGGGCGCCTTTCACGGCGGAAATCTCACCTGGCTGTACGTGTTCGTCTTCGCCTGGGCGTTGAGCAGTGTACTGACGCCGCTGGCGATCCGGCTCTCCTTCCGATTCGGCTGGCTCGACATTCCAGGCGGCCGCAAAGCTCACGGGCGTGCCACTCCCCTGCTGGGAGGCCTCGCGATCATCGGCTCCTTCGGTGTGACCCTGTTGGTAACCTTTACCTATTCGCTTGAAATGAAAGCGGTCGGTCTCGGCGGGCTGTTGATCTGGCTCGTCGGCGTCGTGGACGACCGTTGGGAACTGCCGGCGGTGATGAAACTTCTCGCCCAGTTGGGAGCCACCGCTCTCATGATCGCCTTTGGTGTGCATGTCACCTTTCTACCCGACACCCTGTGGGGCATCGCCGGAGAATGGATCATTACGGCGTTCTGGATTCTCGGCATCACAAATGCGGTAAACTTCCTCGACGGCATGGACGGGCTTGCGGCGGGAATGAGCGCGATTATCGCAGGACTCATCGCCCTCGTGGCACTGCAAACCCACCAGTATTATTTCATGGTGGTCTCTCTCGCCCTCTTCGGCGCCTGCACAGGATTTCTGCCCTACAATTTCCGTCGTGGACGCAACGCCCGCATCTTTCTCGGTGACAACGGCTCGACTTTTCTGGGTTTCACACTGGCGGCCACGACGCTGATGGGCGACTGGGCCGACAACAATATTGCCGGGCTGATTGTCCCGATCCTGCTGCTCAGTGTGCCGATTTTCGATATGACCATGACCACGATTGTACGTTTCGGCACCGGCAAAGTGCGAACCTTCGGCGAATGGCTCGCCTACACCGGGCGCGATCACTTCCATCACCGTCTCGCGGCGCTGGGCATCGGACGATTCAACGCTGTACTGGTCATCTATACCGTAACCGTGATCATCGGGATCCCGGCCGTGGTGCTCAAGCAGGCGCGCGGAATCGATGCTGTGCTGCTCTTGAGCCAGTCCGCATTTTTCTTTCTGTTGCTCTCCTACTTCATGATTTTTGTGCGCACACATCAGATCCGGCTGTTCGTGGAAGAGCAGTCCCGTGTGACGGACAACGGTCACGAGCTTGACCCGGGCAGGTTGGAAATCCTGCTCGCAGGGGCGGACCAGCCTGAACAGAAGCGGGAAGAACAGGACGTTGAGGATTAATCGGCCCACACAGTATCATTACCTCAATCCCCAAAAACAGATAGCCCCACTCCGACTTCTTCTATTGACTACTGTTTCTCTTCAGTTTATGTTAAGTGCACGCCCTGTACAACCGATAAGAAAAGAGCGGATGATTCCGTCAACCGGACAGAAACATCCGTCTGCCCAGGGGAGACACTCATGGATGAAAACTCGTCCATACTGCCCGTCTATCGGAAACAGCCGCTGAAACGTGATGAGAAGCGACGTCGGTACGATTCTCCCGCGGAGGAGAACCGGGAGAAGGACAGCTCCGAGCAGGAGAAGCGACGTGAACCGCCTCCGCCCCTCGGCACACCGCCTACTCTCGATATCACCGTCTGACGGATCAACTGCATGCCCCGGCTCCTTCCGTCCTCGCATCGTCTCTGTTGCCGTCAAGCCTTCGTTCGTTGTACCGTATAGCATTGTGTTCTGCTACGGGAACCTGCATGAGTCTGATCGGATCGCGACAACACCCTTCCAGTTCCTGGAGCAGCAGCGTTGTCTATGCCCTGCTGCTGCATGCGCTGCTGATTGCCGCGCTGGTGCTCAATCCCCTGTCGGCACCATTCGACCGCGACCCTCGCACGGAGGTTCGCATGGTGCGAATCGCGGGCGGCGGGCAGAACAAACCGGGATTCGTACGCCCGACAACCGCCCCTCCGGACAATGCACCGATCTCCACCGGACGCCCTAAACCGCAGCCGGCACGCCGGGAGTCACCGCCGGAGCCTGCTGCAAAACCATCCACGCAACCCCGCATGACCGAGCCGACACAGACAACGACCGATAAGCGAGCGGAACCATCCTCACAAGGGACCGCGCAAAACCCGACCGAAACAAAGCGGTCGTCCGCGCCCACCCGGGGCGAGACCGGGGAAGGGGTCGGTACCAAACCGGGCCCGGAAGGGCCGGGGATCGGTGCACGCAGTGATGCGGAATTTCCCGGCGCCGACACCTATCTTTCGCAGATCGAAGCGAAGGTGCAGAATCGTTTTAATTTTCGCGGCCGCGGAACCGGAGTGGTTGCGGAATACCATTTCTATATCGAACGTAACGGCCGCATTGCCGATCTCGTATTGATGAACTCCAGCGGCATCGCCAGCCTCGACCTCGCGGCACGCAGCGCGATCCTGCGCTCCAAGTTCCCGCCCCTGCCGCCGGGATACCAGCATGACCGCCTCGGCGTGACCTATCTCTTCTACGACAAGGAGTGAGTCAGCGGATCGAACCAACGGGACAACTCGTTGCGGATCGGATCCTGCCGTCGAAATGGCTTTCCCAAGGGATCCCATCTGCAGAAGATCAGAATCCTTTCGCGGTATCATGCGTACCAGTACCATCCGTATCGGCCGGATGGGGAGTTCACGGACGATAGACAGCACCCGCCGGAGCAGCGGGCTGACGAGGACACATTGACACCGCCCCGGCGGCATCCTACTTTGCAGCCCGGCAGCCGTCATACAGCACAATAGGAACCCAGATGAGCGAACGAATCGTCACCGAGAACGAACGTGAAACCCTCGAGCGCCTCGCGCAGGGGCGTGAGACGATTAAGACTGAGATTCGAAAGGTCATCATCGGACAGGAAGAGGTGGTCGACCAGTTGTTGATCAGTCTGTTTTCACGCGGCCATTCGCTCCTGGTCGGCGTGCCCGGCCTGGCGAAAACGCTGTTGATCCGCAGCCTGGCACGTGCTCTCGACCTCAGCTTTAACAGGATCCAGTTCACCCCCGACCTGATGCCGTCGGATATCACCGGCACCGATATTATCGAGGAAAACCGTGACACCGGCCGCAAGGAATTCCGGTTTATCCAGGGACCGTTGTTCGCCCAGGTGGTGCTGGCGGACGAGATCAACCGGACCCCGCCGAA
Organism: bacterium; assembly: GCA_014729955.1. Classification (GTDB taxonomy): domain Bacteria; phylum Electryoneota; class Electryoneia; order Electryoneales; family Electryoneaceae; genus WJJA01. The sequence goes on along the minus strand of WJJA01000398.1, from coordinate 594 downwards.
AACCCAGGCGGCGCTGTTGCAGGCGATGCAGGAGATGCAGGTGTCGGCGGGTGCGGTGACCTATGACCTCGAACGCCCTTTTTTCGTGCTGGCCACCCAGAACCCGATTGAACAGGAAGGCACGTACCCGCTGCCCGAGGCGCAGCTCGACCGTTTCATGTTCAACCTGATGGTGACCTATCCGACCATGGACGAGGAGACGGAAATCGTACGCACCACCACGGCCGGCGAAGCGGAACCGCCCTCCAAAGTGATGGCCGCCGAAGACATCCTTGGGCTGCAGGAATTGGTGCGTCGCATCCCGGTCGCCGATCCGGTGGTAGAGTTCGCGGTACGGCTGGTGCGGATGACACGTCCGGACGAGGGTGATGCGCCGGAGTTCATCAGGGAGTGGGTGCGGTACGGCGCCGGGCCTCGCGCGGGGCAATACCTGATCCTGGGAGCGAAAGCACGTGCTGCTTTGGACGGCCGTCCCACACCGGAGATCGCCGATGTGCAGGCGCTCGCCTACCCGGTGCTGCGGCACCGGATCGTGCGCTCGTTCCGAGCCGAAGCCGACGTGATTCGTACGGATGATGTGATCGGCAAACTGCT
>WJJA01000054.1 GCA_014729955.1 bacterium | reverse complement strand
GACACGATCGGAGGCTTCGATGGAGAAGCGTGTGATCGGAAGGTAAGATGGGTCACGTCCTACGATGGTGACGTCGGTGCCGTGCACGGTCGTAACCAGGGCGAGGTCGTCCCGTCCGGCGATCTTGCGCGCCAGCCAGGCGGAGACCGCGTGCGGCAGCGCGTAATGCACATGCACGACATCGAGGTGATGCTTGCAGATCACCTCGGCCAGCTGCGCGGCGAGCGCCAGGCTGTAGGGCGGGTACTCGAACAGGGGGTACTGTGGCACATGCACCTGGAAGAACTCAACTCCGGTGTGAAGGGTGTCGAGACGGGCGGGTCGGTCGTAACTGATGACATGGACATCATGCCCGGCACGGTCGAGCGCATGCGCCAGCTCGATCGCAACGACGCCGCTGCCTCCCGAGGTCGGGTAACAGACCATGCCGATCCGCAGCTTCCTTCGCTGGGAAGCGGGGGGGAGGGTACTACTCATGGATTCGCCTCCCCGGTTCCGTTGACCAGCAGTTCGAAGGGGTCGTCTACCGGGATCGGGAGGCGCATGGTGAAGGCTTCCCCCTTTTTCACGCCGATGATCGCGCCAAACTGTGAGCCGCGTCCGTCCACCCACTCAATGAATTTCGGTTGTGCGAGAAAGGTATCCGGACCGGGTGTGCCGTCGCTCGAAAACTGGGTCTGATAGGCACGTACCGCCTTCATTCGGACATCCCAGAACTCCGAAACATCCACGATCAGATCCGGTTCCGGATGCCACCACATCGGGTAGTACATCACCGCACGTGTTTTGTGGCGTTCAAGGCTGCTCGGGTATTTGCCGACATTGGCGAGAAAAACCGCTTCTGCGACCAGCTCCATGCCCTGCTTGTGATCGGGATGACGATCTTTCGCCTCCGGGGCGAGGATCAGTTGCGGCCGGTGTTTCCGGATGCATTGCACGATGATATCGCGCTGGTTGTAATCACGGCTGTTCAGGCCGCCGTCCGGCATATCGAGGTTCTCACGAATGTCCACCCCTAGGATGTCCGCCGCATCCGCTGCCTCTTGATCGCGGGTTTCTCGGTTGCCCCGTGTGCCGAGTTCACCACGTGTCATGTCAATCAATCCAACTCGCCTGCCGAGATGGACAAGTTTCGCGACCGTCCCGCCGCAGAACAGCTCCACGTCATCCGGATGAGGTCCGAACGCCAGCACATCGACATTCATGCGAACAGTTCCTCCACCTCGATGAAGACATGGTGCCCCGGTTTTTCCATGGCGTGGTCGATCAATCCCTTCACCAGATCCGGGCTGTAGCGATTGAAATAATAGATCGGACTGATAACGCGCTCCTGGAATTTACCGGCCGGTCGCAGATGCACCTTGATACGCTCAATCGAGTTGACGATATCCTGGTGGTGCTGCTGAAGTCGCTGGTTGAATTTGCTCTCAAGAGTGTCCAATTGCCTGCGAATGCGGCTTTGTGCATTGTCGACCGCCGAATCCAGTCCCCCGAAGGGAGCGGCGTTCAGCAAATCGCGAAACTCATCGTGCATGTCGCCGCAATGGGTCTTGATCCGCTCAAAAGCTTCATCTACCGAGTAGCGGCTCTGCCTGCTGACGATTTCTTCTGTCACGCCTTCCGGGTTCTTCAGGAAGCTCTCTGCGGGCTCGCCCAGTTTCTCAAGCTTCTTGACGACCTTTGCTTCCAGGAGTGTGAAGCTCGCACGGTGGATCACCGCGGGCGGCAGCAGACCAAGTGGTTCGAAAGCTCCCCCGAGTTGCGCCCAGTAGGCCATCTCATGCGGGCCGGCGATATATGCGCCTGTTGGTATCATGTAGCCCTGCAACATCGGGCGCAGGGTGACACCCGCGGAAAGGCGCTCCGGGGACTGTTCGGCAAACTCGATCAGTTCCTCTCGTGAAATGACAACGTCGCTCTTCGCACGCACACTGCGCCCTTCGAGTACGACCTTGCGACGAACTCCCTCTTCGTGCAGGAACAGCGCCGGCCGACCGCGATGCACGGGAGCCTGGACATGGTAGCCCGCCTCGGCGATCTCATTGGACCGCTCATACAGGTGTGTCAGGCGGTCATCCACTTCCTCCGCCTGGCGAACCCAGAACGGTTTGCAGGCCGCTTTCAACTCCTCTTCATCAGGATTCAGGAAGATCAGTCCCGCGTCCCCCAGCAGTGTGTTTCCCAGTTTCTGAAAGGCATAGCCGAAGGTGTGTTCCGGCTGGTAAGCTTCACGCACCGCTTCCATGATGCGGGGCTTGAAATCGCTGTCCGGCATGTCGCGATCGAGACCTGCTGTGAAATCGACCGCGACATCGCCCAGCGGAAGCTGACCCACAGGAACACGATTATCCTGGGAATCATAGGCCAGCCGCACGAGCTGATTCTTGACATCGATCCAGTGGAGTTGCGCCGCTTCAAAAAGATTGTGGTCGCTGGTCGCCATCCAGAATATCGGTACCGTGCGCACACCGCTGATCTGCTCCATATGACGTGCGAATGCCACTGCAGTGACCGCCTTGTACAGCGTCAGCAACGGCCCTCCGCCAAGGCCCACCTGCTGGCCGGTCACAACGGCAAGCGTGCTTTTTTCACACAGGGCTTCGATGTTTGCCCGCACTTTGTCAGATATGCCGAGAGGCTCATTCTGGGCGAGAAGACGCTCCACCAGCACGTCTCGTGGATGATCGGCGCCGGCTTCGGCACGACTGCGTTCACGCCACCAGTCGGCATCCACCTTTGTGGCGAAGCCGAAGGGAATGCGGCAACGATCTGCCAGCGCGTCACTAACCAGAGCCGGAATGCTCTCCAATTCCTGGAACGGGATCGATTTCAATTGTGTTTCCTTGCCCATACAATCATACGGGACGATTCACGCGGATCGAACGGTTGCCCGTGATAACCGCCGATCACACCTTCTACCTGCAAGCCGGCCTGCCCGATCATAGCCTCGATCTCCTCGGATTCGAACAGGCGTACCGATTCACGAACCTTGCGGATCGTGCCGCCCGGCAGGCCGATTTCCATGTTCTTCACCACACGGCGTCCGTTTTCTTCAAGGCTTCGCTGCTGCAATACTTCCATGTTGTTGAGGACCGTACGATCTTCCGGCACCAGGTTCGCCCGCACATGGACCGGGTTGGCAAGATCCAGCAGCAGAATGCCGTCGGGATCCAGAATGCGTGCCATTTCAAACAGCGTGGCTGCATGATCGCTGTCCGACGAAAAATAGCCGAACGAGGTGAACAGATTCACCGCCAACCCGAACGCGGAAGTCCGTAGCGGCAACCTGCGCAGGTCGCCCTGCACATAGCGCGGCCTGACCATGCGTGCAGTACGCTCGGATTGCTCAGAAAGCGCCCGGCGCAGCAGCGGCATGGAGAGATCCAGCCCTGTCACCTCCCAACCGCGCTCAGCCATCGCACGAGCGTGCCGACCGTATCCACAGGCGAGATCGGCGACACCTCGCTCCGCTTCGGACGCAAAGGTAACGCCCATCCATTCCACCAGCCGGTCTGCTTCCTCACGGTTCCGATGGGCATAGACCTGCAGATACAGTTCGTCAAACCACTCTCGAAACCACTCACCGTTTGCTTGGTTTTCGACGCTTTTACTCATGCGAGCTAAGGTAGGGGGGCCTGCCGGTTTCCGCAAGCGGGGTTCCGATCCCTAAAGCCGTACCAAAGCCCGCTTGCATGGCAATTTGCCGCGGGTGTACCTTCGTGCCATGAAAAGACGTTTTCATCGCATCCTTTCCGTCACTGCCGTTCTGTTGCCGGTGCTCCTGGCAGCATGCGCCAAAATGGCGCCGCCGTCGGGCGGTCCGGAAGACGAGGAACCACCGGAAATTCTGCAGACCTCACCAGCGGAAGGTGAGGTCAATGTGGACACAGAAACTCCGGTGGTGATCCAGTTCAGCGAAGCGGTGCGAAAACCTACCGTCTCCGGCTCGTTTTCGCTTTCCCCGCCCCCGTTGGGAGATGTTCGCGGGAGTTGGAAGGGCAAAAACCTGATCCTGACTTTCGATCCACCCTTGCTGGATGACCGCACGTATGTGCTCACTCTCGGCACCCAATTGGCCGACATGCGCGGCGTGCGACGCGAACAGGCCTTTCACCTGGCCTTTTCTACCGGTCCGACCCTGGACCACGGCCGAATCGAGGGGACCCTGTACACGCCGGACGGTTCCAATGTGCAGGGGTGGCTGGTGTTGGGGTTCTGGACGGGCAGGGAAGGGGAAGAGCAGCCCGACAGCCTGGCCGATCCTTCACGGTTTGTACCGGATGCCGCGACACAGGCGGGAGTGGACGGCAGTTTCTCCATGCGCAATCTGAAAGCCGGCCGTTGGCGTGTGTTCGCATTCAATGATTCGGACAAGGATCGGCTCTGGACACGTGATGTGGAAACCGTGGCGGTTTCGCCGCGCGAGCTGTTTGTGAAGGACGACAGCCTGGCTGCCCCCGAGGTAATCACCCTGCGTGCCGCACCGCGTGTACGCACACCGAAACCACGGCGTCTATCCGTTGTGCGGCCTGACCTCCTCTATGTTCGCTTCGATCGTAAACCCCCGACCCTGGACGGCTCCTTCGTCGTCTTC
>WJJA01000397.1 GCA_014729955.1 bacterium | reverse complement strand
TTATCTCCAAGCCTTACAAACCGAAAGAGTTGATGAGCACCATCGAGGATATCTTCGCGATGCAGGAGGACACCAACAAGGCCCTGCTGAAAAGGCTGCGTGAGAAGAAAAACGGGGAATAGGCCGGCTATGCATGGTCGTATCCTGTAACGGTGCGGCGACCGGTCGGATATGGTCGCGATAGTGACTGTCACGGGATGGTGTATGCTTGTGGTATTACTGCTTCCAGTGCTTGATGATCCATTTTGAGTGTCGGGTCACACCCCGCTGACGCAGGCCAAGACCCGACTCAACGTTCGGACAGAAAACGGGGAAGAGGCGGCCGGCTGAGGCGAAATCATAGCGGAGCGGACGACCGGATGGGATCGGTCGCAACAATTGTTGTTTATGCCGAGTGCCGGTCGCACTTCGCCGGCAACTGTCATACTTTATCAGGCATGACAACCCTGGTACGCCTTGAGTTTGTAGAACAACGCCGGAGCCGGTCATGCTCTCGCTATTGAAACACGATTCGATCCTTCGTGACAAGCAGTTTCGTTCGGTGCTGCTGATTGAAATCCTCTCGATTTTCCTCAGTATCCTTGCAGCCTTCTGGTTGACCAACTGGCAGGAACAGCGCAAAGAACAATCGCAGGTGCACCTCGCGATGGAGCAGTGCATCCAGGAGATTCGCGAAAACCACCGCTCGCTCGAAGCCGGCATTCCACGTCACAAAGCCCTGCGCGATTCACTCCAGGCATACTTCGGAAAGCCGATCGATGGGTTTGCATTGCAGCTGATCGGTCGTGTCATTCCGGAGGGCGGATTTGGACCGCCGACGCTTGTCGAGATGGCATGGAAAACCGCTCAAACCACCGGCGTGCTGCAGCACATGGACTGGGAGCAGGCCTCCGACCTCGCCCGTGTATACAACATTCAGGAGTCGACGCTGAGGCCGGCCCTCGAATACCTGCGTGAGATTTCGATGTCACGCGCCTCGTTTGAAGCATCCCTCGCCGAGTCACAGATCATGACGATCAGTGTGAACCTGACCGAGGTGGTCGGGACGGAAGAATACCTGCTGCATGAATACGAACAGTTTCTCGCCAAGTATGACGGGGAGTGAACCAGACGCTTTAACGTCGTCTCGAAACGAGACCGCCCCGGGTAATTCCCGCAGTATCATCGCATCATCGCGCGTTATAACGTATCTTATATATTCTGTAATGTTTTCAACCACGCTTCAAAAGCCCTCAACAAGTGAGAGAGACGGATGCCTCGACTGAGCCGGATTGGATTGCCTGCCCTGATGTTCAGCCTGTTTACCCTTTGGTTGCACCCCGCTGACACAATCGCCGCCCCCGCGTCGGATGTCTATGTCGAACCGGGAATCGCGATGGTGCATTTTGCCGATACACCCGCATTTTCCGTCACACGCAATTCGGACGGCGAGCCCCGCACCGGTGTGCCTGCCTGGGATGAGGTGCTGCGATGGTCGCGGGCGACCGAGTTTAATGCCCGGTTCGCACCGCGCATGCCCAACATCTTCCAGCTCCGCTTTGACCCGATGCTGCCGGTCGAAGAGGTGCTGGATCGGCTGGAAACCCTGCCCGGCGTCGTATTGGCGGAACCGAATCTCCATGTTCCGGTGCTGGAATTGGGCCTGCTCCCGGACGACCCCCGTCTGCCTGATCAATGGCACCATCCCGCCATTGCTTCGGCTCGCGGCTGGGCGCTGTCGCAATCGGATGAGCCTGTGAAAATCGGCATTCTTGATACCGGCCTCGACTATACCCACTCGGACCTGGAACCGGCGATGGCGATCAACGAGGCGGAGGATCTGGACGGCGACGGCATTTTCACCGAGCTGGACATTGACGGACTCGACAACGACGACAACGGTTACGTGGACGACGTACTCGGTTACGACTGGGTGGATGTCGGGCCGGGCGAGACTCACCCCGGCGAAGATCACAGCGACCCGGACCCCGATCCGATGGACTTCCAGGGGCACGGTACGCACTGCGCGGGCTGCGCCGCGGCGGAGACGAACAACGGCATCGGCGTGGCCGCGCCCGGCTGGGGTTGCACGTTGGTGGCGCTACGCTGCGGGTACGCAATTCCGAGCGGGAACGGCTTGATTGACATGAATGCCGCGACGGACGGTGTGATGTATGCGATCGATAACGGCATCGACGTGATTTCGATGAGCTTCGGCGGTTCTGGTACAACCTCATTTTTTGCAACAGCGCTGGGACAGGCGGATGAAGCCGGCATCGTGCTGCTCGCCGCGGCGGGCAACGACGGTACCACCAACCCCCACTACCCGGCGGCGTTGAACACCGTGATCGGTGTGGCAGCTTCGGCACCGAACGGCAACCTGGCGCACTGGTCGACACGTGGTGACTGGGTGTCGATCACCTCACCCGGCCAGAGCATCCTCGCTACGATCATGGGTGACTCCTACGCCGCGTGGAGCGGTACAAGCATGGCCACCCCGGTGGCGGCGGGTGTCGCGGGACGTTTGAAAGCATTGCGTCCGATGTGGACCGGAACGCAGATCGGGTCCCAACTCACATTGACCGCCGATGACATGATCGAACCGGGCACCGGAAGCGGTCATCTCAATTTCGGTCGTGCGGTCGAAGTTTTCGTCGCGGTCGATTCCGTTTACACTGTGGGGGAGGACGGTTCCCCCTGGCTGCGTTTTGATGAGAGTGGTACCCTCGGCCTGCGCTACGGCAAGTCCCCGTTCACAGGATTGAACCTCGATGTCGAACTGACCCTGGAAGCGAACGATCCGCGTGTGACGCTCGAAACCACAACGTTCGAACTCGGAGACGTGATCGAAAGCATGTACGACGTCGTCGAGACTGAAATCACGGTTGAAAACGGGGACGATGAGGTCGAGACCTTCTGGGTCGATGCCACATTCAACGGTCTTGACAATTACTCGCACCCCTACACACATACCTTGAGCATACCTGTCATCGTGGGAACCGGTGAGGTCCTGCTGCTGGACTACGAATGGACGCAGGAATCGGTCAGCCCCTGGATCAACGGCAGCCTGACGGAGATCGGAGCCGCTGTGCGACCGGCAAGCCGTGCGACCATGGGCGACCTGTTCGGCGCCCTGGATGAGTTCCCCGTGGTGATCGCCGCGACCGGCAATCGTGAAACCGACATTTTCAGCGTGGAAGACCTGCAGGCGTTTGCCTTGTACATGGACAACGGCGGCAAGTTGATGATCACCGGCCAAAACGCCGCTGAATCGCTGCTGCTGACGCATCCGGCGGCGCTGGATACCTTGTTCGACATAGCCCTGGTGGATGGCGATGCGAACACGGTAGCCTGTACCGGTGTCGATTCCAGCAGCCTGGGCAACGGGATCAACTTCCTGCTGCGGGGGGCGGGAGGAGCCGACAATCAGGAAGATATGGATGTGCTGCAAGCGCTGAATGACGCTGAGATGGTGTTTGAGTTTCCTCCGGTGGGACAGGCCCGAGCGGCAGGTGTTCACAGCGTCCGTGACAACCGTGAATGGGTATTCCTCGGCTTCGGACTGGAAGGTGTCGGCAATGCCGGTACGGGGGGCACGGTACCGCGCGAAGTGTTCCTGCACCGTCTCCTGATGCGTTGGGGAGTGCAGGTGGATGTGGAGGAGGGCGATGCGAACGCTGAAAGCCTCCCGCGACAATTCGATATCGTCTCGCTCTATCCTAATCCGACCAACGGCGCGCTTTCGGCGACGGTGACACTGCCGAGAGCTGCTGAGATCAACCTGGCGATTTACGATCTGCTGGGCCGCAAAATGACCGGAAGAACCCTGCAGGGGCAGACCGGGCAACAGGTGATCAGCTTTGCTTTGCCTGCATACCTCGCCAGCGGGACCTACTTCCTGCGTGTGGAGGGGATGGGAGAGCTGCAGACACGGCGTTTCCTGCTGATCAAGTAGAGAAGGCTTTTATGCATCGAGTAGATTGCGAAGCTCCCGGATCAGTTCGATGGGGCGGAAGGGTTTGCTTAAAAGGGGATACTTCTGCAGTATCCCGGTGTGTCGGGAGGCTTCCCTGGCATAGCCGGAGATGAAGAGGAAGGGGACTTCGATCTTCCGCTCCTGCAGCGCCTCAGCCAGCTCGTAGCCGCTCATGAAGGGCATGACTACATCGCTGATGACGGCTGCCGGGAGGGTGTCGTTCTGCTTGATCCAATCCATCGCCTCGACCGGTGATCGTGTCTCGACAACCGTATAGCCAAACCGCTCGAGGGCCCTCAGAGTGCTCGCACGAACACTGGGGTCGTCCTCCACCAGCAGCACCAGTTCATCGCCGCGTAATTGCTGTTGATGAGTTCTTTGTGCTTTATCCTCTGACCGAACCGGTTGCGTTGCGGGGAGAAGGATACGGAAGCAGGTGCCGTTTCCCTGTGTGCTCTCCACCTGGATATGACCACGGTGTTGTTTTACGATCCCGTAGACCGTGGAGAGGCCCAGCCCGGTTCCCTTGCCGACCTCCTTGGTGGTGAAGAACGGCTCAAAGATGCGCGACCGGATCTCCTCGGTCATGCCGATGCCTGTATCGCATACCCTCAGTTGTACATAGTGCCCCGGCACAATCTCCTCGGACGCATCTTCTTCCGGAACGGAGTGGTTCTGCGTATGAATCAAGATCTGTCCGCCGCGGGGCATGGCGTCACGAGCGTTTACCGCCAGGTTCATCAGAACCTGCTCCATTTGCGTCCGGTCGGCCTGAATCGGCAGCAGGTCCGCGGCGAGATCGGTTCGCAATTCCACCAGCTCACCAAGGCTGCGCTGCAGAAGCTCACGTGTGCCGGCAATCGTACGGTTCAGGTCGAGCACATTGAGGTTCGTAACCTGTTTGCGACTGAAGGTCAGCAGCTGCCGAGTGAGATTCGCGGCACGTTCCGCCGCGTCCGCGATCACTTCGACCTCGCGCCGGTGCGGATCGTGTTCCTCCAGGTCAATCAACAGCAGGTCCACATTCCCCGTGATGCTGGTGAGCAGGTTGTTAAAGTCGTGAGCGATGCCGCCGGCGAGGCTCCCGACCGCCTCCATTTTCTGTGCCTGCCGCAACTGTTCTTCCAATCGCAGCTCACGTGTGATATCGCGTTTCAACGCGATAAAATTGGCAATTTCTCCGGCCTCGTTTCGAATCGGGCTGATGGTGTCCTCTTCATCGTAGAGAGTACCGTCCTTCTTCTTATTGGTCATCCGCCCGGTCCAGGTCTCCCCGCGTAACAGGGTATCCCAAAGGTCCTGGTAAAATGCCCTGTCGTGTTTCCCGCTTTTCAGGATGCGTGGGTTGCTGCCGACCGCTTCATCCTTGTCGTATTGAGTC
>WJJA01000396.1 GCA_014729955.1 bacterium | reverse complement strand
TGGGTTTTTCTCTTTTACGTCTGGGTACAAACCGTCGCCGGGAGGAAGTGACAAATTGGGGAACATCTTCCTGTAAAACCAGTCCTTACCATAGCTCGCTTTCATCATTCATGAAAGATTCGGGCTATGCGTAACGGGGTGAGGCACCAATTGAAGCTTGATCCTTCAGCAACGAATCGTATGACCGGAGTGTCCGGGTTGCAAAGGCAGGATTGGGAGGTACCGTGCTGCTGAAACTTCGATCCCTTCTGCGCCTGTATCGTTCTTCGATCGTCTTCTCACTGGCGCTTGCTCTCGCCTGGCCGCTTCTGTACAACTTCAAGTATTTCTGGGGGTTCGACCTTCTCCATTACGATCTCGCGGTCAACCTTTTCACCAATCCCGATGTACCGGACGATGTGCTGATGGTCGCCGTTGATGAGCCGACCTTCCAGGTGATGGGAAAACGCTGGCCTCTCCCGCTCGAAGCCTACACTAAAGCGGCTGACAAGGCGCTCGCCGGCGGTGCGAAAGCGGTCGGGATCGATGTCTACTTTTACGACGATTTCTACCGTGACGATGATTCGGCATTCCAACAGTTTCAGCAGCTGGTTCGTGAACGCCCGGAAGTCGTGCTCGCGGACCGTTTCGAAGCGGACGGCACCGGCATTTCCCCTATCCTGTTCCCCCGGGCGACACGCGGGTATCCGAACCTGGCGGTGGATGAGGACGGCGTGGTGCGCTCTTTGCGTCTCAAAACGGAGATCTCCGACACGACACGCTACCCGCTGGCCGTACGCATGGCGGCCGCCGCTCAGCACGTCGCCCCTGACAGCCTGATCGACCGGATCCCGCAACACGACGGCTATGCCTACTTTTCCGCCTACGGCCGTCCAGTGGCGGTTCGGCGCATCTCGCTCGCGGCGTTCAATCAATTGCCGACGGTCGGCCCCCTGGTAAAGGACAAGCATGTCATTGTCGGCGCAATGTACCACGATTCCAAGGATTTCACCCTTACCAGCTTCGCACGACCGTTGATGGGCACATGGGACCGTGAATACGGCGTTACCCTGCATGCATGGGTGCTGCAGACCTTGTTGGACGGTTCATGGATCAAGCATCACCCGGAAAGCTCCGCCTGGTGGATCGCGATTCCATGTGTGCTGATCGGGCTCGCGCTGGCTTTGACTGATCGTATCCATGTCGGCATGCTCGGTGTGCTTGTGTTCCAGGTGATCGTCTTTTTTCTGCAGGGATGGCTGCTGGCGGAAGGCCGTATCTGGACATCCGGTTCTTCGGTGATTTTTGCGTCCGGCTTTTCCTGGGCGGGTGCGAGCTTGATCCGCCTGATGACGGTGGAGAAGGCGCGAACCCGGATTGAGGGTGTGCTGAAACGTCATATCACCACGCCGGTGTTCGAGGAGCTGCTGCGGAAACGGAAACCCTTGAACCTCGGCGGTGAACAGCGCTATGTCAGCGTGCTTTTTTCCGACATACGCGGCTTTACCGCGTGGTCCGAGGAGCTGGAACCCCATGATGTGGTCAGCGAATTGAACGAGTACTTCGAATCCCAGGTGCGAGTCGCCGAGAGATGCGGAGGCGTGGTGAACAAGTTTATCGGCGACGCGCTGATGGTGTTTTTTGGTGAGCCTTTTTCGCGCGGGGCGCCGGAACCGACCGCAGTCCGCGCCGCCATTGACATGCAACGTGCGTTGGCTGCTCACAACCAGAGACGGAAGGCGCTCGGGAAGACGCCCCTGCAGATCGGCATCGGGATCGCTTCCGGTCCGGCTTTGATGGGCACCATCGGCTCCTCTTCACGCCAGGAATACACTGCGATCGGCAAAACCGTCAACCTCGCCGCACGTTTGAGCGGAGTCGCGCAACCGGGCGAAATCCTGCTCTGTCCGACAACATCCGATGAGGTCGGCGATGAAATCCTCCGGGAGGCTCGTGAAACGTACCGGCATCACATCGCACTGAAAGGCTTTTCCGATAGTATTGCCACGACGGCGATGGTGATGGAGATGGATCGGCAACACGTGAGGGGTGAGGCGACAACATGAGTAAAGCGATGATCGGTGTGTGGGCCCTGCTGGTGTTTCTGTTTTCGGCAATTCCTGTCCGCGCGGGGGATGTCCATGTGCTGGCCCTGCAGGGGACGGTGATGGCGGTGCAGCATGCTCGGGCGGTACCGGTGCAGGAGGGTGACACTTTACGTGCCGGTGTCGAGGTGCAGGTCGCAAAAGGAGCGTCCCTGGCCGTTCTCCTGGAAAACAACCAGATCAAATCGATCATCGGTCCCGCCGACTGGACCATACCGGATAAGAACGCAGATGGCGAAACCGGCGTCACGGATAAACTTGCCGACCTGCTGCTGAAACGCAAAGGCGGCAAAGGGTCTCGTCAGCTCGCGGTACGGGCGGGCGATGACGAAGGAATGGCGCTGCCGCTGCTGGTCCATCCTCCTCCCTTCGATGAGCTGCGGCTGGTAGAAGACAACCCCCTGCTGGAATGGGTTCCCATGGGCGGAGTGGAACGATACAGAGTCCGCTTGCGCACAAACGGCGGCAACCCGTTGGTCCACGAGACCGAGCGTCACGCGGTACCGTTCGAAACGGTTGCAGGGGGCCCGATGGAGCCGGGGGTGACCTACCGCTGGACCGTGGAACCGGTCGGCTTGAACACTTCATCGGTGGAGGTGCGCTTTACCCTTCTGAGCGATGAAGAGCGCCGTACGCTCGGCGATGAGATCCAAACCCTGCGCGACGTGGCCGACCCCCTGCTGCGCAATCGGCTTGTCGCACGGTTGTTCTTCCAGCGCGGTCTCTACGGTGAACTGCGGAAGATGGTGCAAAGCCTCGGCAACGAGGCGATTGAACCGGAGATCCGGCAGGTTCTGCGCCATCGCTACCTCACCTCGCAGGGCGTGTCCGCCATCCATACGTGGGTGGAGTGATCCCGGGTCGCTGAGGGTGCGATTCGACATCGGCCTGCAGCAAGGGCAATCGCAGAGAGGAAAAACTTCCTGCCGTCGGAGAAAGGCAACTCCGACGACAGGAAGCAAAACGGCCGAACTACCGGAAGACTTTCCTTATTTCACGAGCACCATCTTCTTCAAATCCTGCAACGGACCGGCCTCGATCCGGTAGAAGTACATGCCGGAAGCGAGGTCGCGTGCATTGAACTGCACGGTGTGGTACCCGGCGTCCATGCGACGGTCCGCAAGATGCATCACTTCCTGACCCAGCAGGTTGTACACTACCAGCTTCACATGCTGCTGTTCCACCAGGTCGAACTTGATTTGGGTGACCGGGTTGAACGGGTTGGGGAAGTTCTGATGCAATGCGTAGGTTGTCGGCAGCGCGCCTTCTTCCGTAAAGCCCTGGTTTACAAAGGTGATCACGACTTCCACGGATACAGGGTTGTCCCAATGGGGACCGCTGAAGTTGATGATGGCATTGTAGACATCGCCGTGTTCGAACTGCTGCTCTGATGCTTCTCGAATATCCGCCGTCACGGTGATATCGATTTCGTCATCGGGATCCAGTACGCCTTCCGTGTCCCCTTCGATCCAGAGCCAATCGACCGGTGCGGCTACGCCTTCATGGATCGAGATGAAATCATCGTCATCGGCCATATCGCCGACGATAGTGACATCGTACATCATGGCGTTGTAACCGTCCGAAGAAGACATACCTTTCGCGTTACCGTCCTGCGGCTCGTAGATCTCGGTGACTGTATTGCCGAATTCGTAGGAATCGAAATCGAACGCCGAGGAATAGGCGCCGCCGCCTTCACCTTCACCAAACACCCAGATTGAATTGGAATCGGCCGGCACGTAAGTGATACCGGTGATCAGGGATATGCCGGGTGCGGCCGGGAGGTTATCGGAGGCGCCGCTGTTGGGATCGAACAGCTGGAATTCTTCACCGTTGCTGATGTAGAAGAGGTTCATATCCCAATCGTATCCGAGAGCATGCACCGGAATCTCGGCTTCACCCTCATACATGACCTGGGAGAAGTCCTCATTGAAGCTGAAGATGCTTCCGTCCGCGTTCCCGATGTAGAGATCATCGGTGTTCGGGTCGTACGCCATATCGTACGGCGGATTGTTCTGAGAATCGAACATATCCGCGGGAACCGGCACAGTACCGACAAAGTTCCCGCCGTGATCGAACAGGTAGAAGAGCTCCTCCGCTCGACTGAGTGCGATAACCTGGTCCGGCGTAGTCACAGCGGAATAAAACTCTGCGTCTGCCGGCACCGGGATAGAGAAGAGCATATCCCACAGGTTATCCAGCTCGTTCGAGGTGTCAAGGTTCACCGGTCCCGTATCGCCGCCGTTGTTTTGCGCGGCATTGTTCAACAGCATCAGGTTGGCACTCCAGTGCAGCGGTCCGCAGCCGGTGCTGGAGAGGGTGAAGCTGCCTGAAGCGGTGGAATCGCCCAACAGTTCAACCAGCATCTCCATCGATGTCGGATCCGTGGAACCGTCCGGGTAGGTCATCGCCGTGGTATCCAGCACGGTAATCGAATCCCCGAAAACCTCCACACCCTGGAAGACGACCGGCCAGTGTCCGTCCATACGAACCGAAACCGTATAAATGTCTTCCTGGATTTCTTCGGCGGTGAAGGTGCCGTTCGCGTCGGTAAATGCGATCGGTTCCGAATCGTCATCCAGGAACACCGCCGCGCCTTCCACCGGCGTGAATTCTTCAATCGTGCAATGGCTGATGGTACCGGTAATCGTGCCCTGCGCGGGGAATTCCGTGCCCCACAGCACGGAAAGCTCATCCGAAATCGTCCCGTCATAGGTAAACGCACGGGTACCGTCCGTGTTTTCCACACCAATGGTCGCGCCGGTGTCCCAGCTTTCTGCCGCGGAATGATAACTGAAGAACGCATAGTCCTCTTCAAGGTTCATGACGACCTGGAAGATGAGTACGTTCGTCGAATTTGCATATAACGGCGCCGTCCACTCGACGATCATCTGGTTCAGATCGTCGTCATAGTAGTAGTAGGGATCGCTGTCCGGGGTTGTGTACGGATTCAAGTCTTCCCAGAAGGGGTAGAGCCCGTTGTTCGGGAAGTTTGCATTGGGAATCGGTGTATTGCCGAAGCTGACGTAACCCGGGGTGAACGTAATGACTCCGTTGGCGGACACCTGGAAGCTGCTGTAATCGATGCCCCAGAAGTTGAAGACCTCTCCGTCGGGAAAGTCAATCATTTCCGAATAGCCGTCATCGGTCAGTGAAAGCCCGGTTCCTTCAAACATATGGTCCGGGTTGTTCGGATCGATTTCGTACCAGATGAACTCATCCCAATCCCAGTGGTGGTAGTCCAGGGATTCGTAATCGATGGTGACGCTGTTCGACCAGACCAGATAGTCTTCGTCATAACCGTAGTCGGCGGCCGTTTCAAACGTGTACGACTCCCCGGAGGTAAAGCCGGTCAGCGTGGTTTGAGTCTGGTCGGGCGCAATCATGTCGTCAAGAATGACACCGTCCTGGCGGATGCGATAGCCCTGGAAGTCTTCGAGGTCGTCCAGTTCCATCAGGCCGGCACGCTCCATCGCATACTCGAGATGGTTTTCGAGACGATACAGCTCGCTCTCTACCTCAGCCCTGACCTGTTCAGCCTTCTCGCCTGACATGTCGCGCAGGTTTTCCAGGTAATTGCGGTTGTATTCCACACGAGCGGCGAGCTGGTCCAGTTCATCGTGGTTCAGCGGAGCGTCCCAACTCAGGGAAATGAAGGCGTCGCCGGTCTGGCCCTCCAGAGATTGCGGCGCGAGGATTTCGAACATCTCAAGGTCGAGGGGCTCAAAACCGTCGTCCACGACGAGTTGGAGGTAGCTGCGGTTGTGATAACCGGTCGATCCCTGGGGGTCGAAAGAGAGTTCGAAATCGTACACACCCCAGATCTGTTCGCCAAAGCTGAAGACGCCGTCCTCGTCGGTGAAGACCGTTTCGTCCAGTTGCGGACAGTAGACGGTCGCGTTTTCCACCGCTTCATTCATCTGGTCGGCGGACATCACCGTGCCGCCCAGATCGTCAACCGTGTTGCCTTCATCCTGGAGGGTGACGTCGTGGGTGGTCGTTTCGTCCACGACGACTGTGACATTTTCGCTTACAAGCGTTGTGTAACCGAATTTCACGAAACGCAGGTCGTAATCGCCGTCGAACAGTTGATCGAAACCGTATTCGCCGGCAGCGTCGGTCATCGTGGTCGCGATGACGTTGGTCTCGTCAGCGTTGTACAGCTCAACGAGGACATCCTCGATCGGGTTGCCGTCCGTGTTGGAAACCGTCCCCGCGATATCGCCGAAGACACCTTCGCCTGTGGTGAACACGAGCGAAAGTTCATCGGTCGGCACATTCGGATAGGACGTTGCGCGCAGTCCATTGGAATTCTCCACGCCGATGGTGGCGCCGGTGCTCCAATTTTCCGTCGCCGCACGATAATTGAAGAAAATCGCACCCACATCCCAGTTGAAGATCGCCTGGAAGTGAAGCACATTGGCCTGGTTGCCCAGCGGAGGGCAGTCCCACTGCACGATCCAGCGGTTGTTGTCCTCATCGATGTAGTAGAACGGGTCGGGGTCCGGGCTGTTGCCGGAAGGCGGATAGAGATCCTCCCAGAACGGATAGACCGCATTGTTCGGCAGGGACGTGTTCGGAATCGTCCCGTTAAAATAACTGATCCACTGGTCGGTAAAGCTGACCACACCGTTTGAAGAAATGTTGAACTCGGTGTACGGCTCACCGTAGAAGAAGAATTCAACGTCGGTCGGGAGGGCAAGCATTTCTGAGACGCTATCGTCCCCGAAATTGAGTGCGATGCCGTCATAGTCCGGGTCGGGAGCGTTCGGATTGATCTCAACCCACATGAACTCGGTCAACTCTGCCCACGTGTAGTTGACTTCCGTGTACTCGATGTCGACTCCCTCGGCCCAGACCAGGTAGTCGTCGCCGTAACCGTAATCCGCTGCGACCTCGAAGGTGTAGGTTTCATCCGGCGTCAGGTCGTAGATGTTGACATCCGTCGCATTGGTGCCAAGGGTCAAATCAAGAATGACACCGTCTTGTCGAACCTTGTATCCCTGGAAGTCCTCAAGGTCATCGAGTTCGTCGAGGCCGTACAGCCGCCGCTCCATGCGATCGTATTCATTGCGCAGCCTGTAAAGCTCGGCTTCGATCACCGGAATCATCTCGGCGGATTTATCGTTCCGCAATCCGCGCAGATCGTCGAGGTAACCTTCCCGCAATTCGATCTGGTGCTCCAGCGTCGCCAGGTTGCTGTGGTTCAACGGCGGGTCCCAGGAGAGATGAACGAAGCCATCCCCGGGGTTGCCGGTGAAATTTTCCGGCGGCAGGATTTCGAACATCTCGATATCGAGCGGCGTATAGGTTTCGTCCACAGTAATATCATCGACACTGATGTTGTGGTAGCCCGTGGAGCCCTGCGGATCAAAACTGAAGGTGAAGTCGTACAGTCCGTGCAACTGTTCGCCGAAGGTGAACGATCCGTCCGTGCCGGTGGTTACGGTCATGTCCAGCTGCGGCGAATAGACCGCCACCCCTTCCACCGGTGTGTCCGGCGTGTCCGCACTCACCACTGTACCGTCGATCTCCATCGTCAGGGTCTGTTCCGGCATGACGATGTCTTCTGTGGTGGTTTCGCCTTCCAACACTTCGACATCTTCCACCCATGTGGTCTGGAAGCCGTACATGACCGCCTCGATGTCGTACGTGCCGCCCCAGATCTGGGTGAATTCGTAAGATCCGTCCGCACCGCTGACATCCATCGCCAGCGGGTTTTCCTCGCCGTCCGGGTAGATGCTGATTTCCACACCTTCGATCGGCTCGCCGTCCTCATCCGAAACCGTACCGGCAAGAGTGCCGAGGGCGTTCGGGTTGCTCGACCACAGGATCGAAAGATTGTCGGTCGGAACATCCGGGTAGGTGAACGCACGGGTACCGTCGGCGTTTTCCACACCGATGGTCGCGCCGGTGTTCCAGTCGGACACCGCGCTCAGGTAATTCACCTGGAAATAATCCAGCGTCAGGTCCATGATCACCTGGAAATGCAGCACGTTGGTCTGATTGCCCAGCGGCGGGCAATCCCACTGCACGATGACCTGGTTGTTGTCTTCGTTGATGTAGTAGAAGGGGTCCGGATCGGGGCTGTTACCCGATGGCGGGTACAAGTCTTCCCAGAACGGATAAATCGCGTTGTTTGGATTGCCTGTACTGGGAATGGTCGAGTTCCAGTAGGGAATATAGCCGGGATTGAAGCTGATCACGCCGTTGGCGGAGAACATGAAGGACGACTGGTCGATACCCCAGAAATTGAACGCTTCGCCGGCGGGGAAGTTAATCAGATCGGTATACCCATCGTCGCTGAGACTCATCCCCGTGCCTTCATACACATGGTCCGGGTTGTTCGGGTTGATCTCGATCCATTCCGATTCCAACAGTTCAACGTAGAAGTAGTCGATGGACTCGTACTCGACGGTACTGCCTTCACCGAAGACGAGATTGTCTTCGCCGTAGCCGTAGTCCGCTGCGACCTCGAACGTGTATTCCGTGCCGGACACAAAACCCGTGAGGGTAACACTGGTCTGCCCGTAGAGTTCTTCCTGAATTTCGTCGTTAATACGAATCTTGTAGCCGAGAAAATCTTCCAGCTCGTCCAGTTCGTCGGGAAACTCACCATTCGGCAGCAGACCGAGCCGGCGGTCACGTTCATTGCGCAGCATGAAGAGCTCAGCTTCGATCACCGGTGCGGCTTCGCGAGTCTTCGCGTTGTTCAACGTGCGCAGATCACCCAGGTACGCTTCACGGTCGGCGATCATGCTGTCCAGCTCATCCATGTTGACATGGTTTGCGGGAGGATCCCAGGAAACCGTGATGAAGCCGTCTCCGACCTGTGCCTGTGTGTTTTGCGGTGCAAGGATTTCGTACACTTCGAAATTCCACGGACCGTCCTGGTCGAGGATGAAGTTGGTGATGTAGAGGTCATGGTAGCCTTCCGAGCCGACCGGATCGAAGGCGATATGGATATCATAAACCCCTTCGTCCATTTGCCCGAAGTCAAAGCTGCCGTCCGTTCCGGTGACAGCCGTCTGCGGACCGGTCCCGTCATCTACCTCGACGGTTACGCCTACCACAGGTGTATCGGGTGTGTCGGCGGATGTGACCGTTCCGCTGAAAGAGTAGGTATTGGACGGAGCGTCGAGGTCGAGGTCGACGGTTACAGTCTCGTCCTCCTCCACCACAACATCCGTTTCGGAAGCGGGCAGCCAGCCGTTGGCGAAGACGTGGATATCGTAGGTGTCTGCCATCACCTCAAATTCATAACCGCCGTCGGCGCCGGTTTCGATGAAATCCACCGGGGTTTCTTCGCCGGCGATATGAAGGAAGACTTCCGCGCCTTCCACCGCCGTACCGTCACCGGTGACGGTACCGTCGATGATCGCATTGCTGGACGTATATCGCACGGCCAATTCTTCCGAGATCGTTTCCGGTGTGCCGTTGTAGATGTATTCCAGCCCGATCGTGCCGTCGATATTCTGAATACCGATGGTGCTGCCGTTCAAATCAAGAGTTCCGGTCCATCCCTGGTACTGCATCAGGATGTCGCCGTTTTCTCCCAGCAGCACCTGGGCGGTGATGGTGTTACCGTTGGAGTCCGGGTATTCATTGTAATCAATGAAGTATACAACACAGTATTCCCGCCCGTTAATGGTACGGTTTTCCATGTAGACCGTACCGGTGGTTCCTAAATTGGGATCGAGGTCATCCCAGAACCAGGCGATATGCGCGGGATAGCTGGTCGTCGGCATGTTGCTATTCGCCAGGGTGACAAACTGATCGGCGAAACTGATGACGCCGTTCGACTGGATGTACAGTTCGGTCTGCGTGGTCCCGTAGAAGGGGAAGTCGAACCCGATACCGAACGGTCCCATGTAGTCGTCATCGAGCAGGCTGTGTTCCGATGCCAGGTTTGTCAGCCCGCCGGACGGCTCTACCCAGTCATAGACCGGTCCGTTGTCTTCATTCGAATCGATGAAGTAGTACCCGAACGCATCCGGATCGCTGACACGATCGACCGGGGAAGAGGGATTCGGGTTGATGAAGCCGTATTCGATCAGCTGATCGATTTGCTCCTGCGGCAGATCTCCCCCCGACCGGTAGACC
>WJJA01000395.1 GCA_014729955.1 bacterium | reverse complement strand
GTGAATGAATAAATGAGTCCTTCTCTTTTACTTCAAGGTACAAACCGTCACCGGGAAGAAGTGACAAATTGGGGAACATCTTCTTGTAAAACCAGTCTTTACCATAGATCGCTTTCCTCATTCATGAAATATTCGGGCTAGTTCTTGTCGAACTTTGCCGGAGCGGACGGAGACCTCCGCGATCCGCTCCCCCTCTGTCGTCCGGACGTGTCAATGTTCCTGCTTCAGGCTCTCGATCAGTCCGCCGTCCAACAGGACTTCGATTTCCCGCTCGGACAGGTTGTGTCGCACCGGCAGAGAAGAACCGTCCACCTTGACGTTAAACTCCCGCCCTCCGCGCAACTTGTTCTTCACACCCTGAAGCGTGATCGTGTCCCCGCGTGAAATCTTGTCGTGATCGTCCGGGTTGACGAACTGCAACGGCAGGACTCCAAAGTTCACCAGGTTTTGACGGTGAATGCGGGCGATTTCCCCGGCGATCACAATCCGGAGGCCCAGGTAGCGTGGCGCGAGGGCCGCATGTTCACGACTCGACCCCTGCCCGTAGTTGCGTCCGGCAATGATTGCATGCCCGGTTACATTGTCGTTCTCTCGTGCGCGCCGTGGATAGGTATCATCCACCACGCTGAAGCAGAAGTTGGAGATCTCCGGGATGTTGCTGCGAAACGGCAGCACTTTGGTGCCGGCGGGCATGATTTCGTCGGTAGAGATGTCGTCGCCCACCTTGAGCAACACCGGTACCTCGATATCGTCCGGGATCGCTTCAAGCACCGGCAGGGAAACGATGTTCGGCCCTTTCTCAAGTACGACGTCCTTCGCCTGTTCCGCTTTCGGCGGGGCGACGAAGATGGTGATGTCATGGAAGGGCCGGCTCGGTTCCGGGAGTTCGAGCTTCTCCTCGAAACACTCGCGCGGATCGGTGATGACGCCGTGCACGGCCGAGGCGGTAGCGGTTTCCGGGCTGCAGAGCCAGACGCTGTCTTCGCGAGTCCCGGATCGTCCGGGGAAATTTCGCGGGGTGGTGCGCAGGCTGTTCCGTCCGCTCGCGGGCGCCTGCCCCATGCCGATGCAACCGTTGCAGCCCGCCTGATGCAGACGTCCCCCCGCGGCGAGCAGATCGTCCAGCAGACCGGCGCGCATCAGGTCGATCAATTTGCCGCGTGAAGACGGGTTGAGATCCAGCGACACACCTTCGGCGACCTTCTTCTCGCGCAGCATCTGCGCCGCGATCGCCATGTCACGATATCCGGGGTTGGCGGACGACCCGAGGTAAGACTGGTAGATCGGTTCGCCGACCACCTCACGAACCGGCACAACATTGCCGGGACTCGACGGCTTCGCGATCATGGGCTCAAGCCGGCCGAGATCGATTTCGTCGGTGACATCCCAATGCGTGTCGTCGTCCGCTTCGATCGGACGCCAGGCATCCGCACGACCGTACGCGATCAGCAGGTTCTGCGTGCGCTTGTCGGAAGGAAACACCGTCGTGGTCGCCCCCAGTTCGGCGCCCATGTTGGCGATGGTGTGACGGTCCCACACCTCCAGGTTGGCCAGTCCGGGTCCGTAGTATTCGATGATGCGGTTGTAGCCGCCGTCGACACCGTGCCGGCGCAACATCTCGAGGATGACATCCTTGGCGGACACACCCGGACGCAGCTCCCCGGTCAGCCTCACCCCCCAGATCTCCGGCATGGTCACGTAATAGGGTTGCCCCGCCATCGCGGTTGCGACATCCATACCGCCCGCACCGATCGCCAGCATCCCCAGCGCACCGGCACCGCAAGTGTGGCTGTCGGACCCGAGCAGGCTGCGGCCCGGAATGCCGAAGTATTGCATGTGCAATGGATGGCTGACGCCGTTTCCCGGTG
This sequence comes from bacterium, assembly GCA_014729955.1. Classification (GTDB taxonomy): domain Bacteria; phylum Electryoneota; class Electryoneia; order Electryoneales; family Electryoneaceae; genus WJJA01. The sequence goes on along the minus strand of WJJA01000395.1, from coordinate 2,744 downwards.
GGCTGTACCACACGCCGAACCGTTTGCAGGCGCTCTTCAGGAACAGGTGATCATCCGCATTCTTGTAGTCCTGTTGAATCAGGTTGTGGTCGACATACTGCGCAGACAATTCGGTTTGTACCCGATCCAACCCCATCGCTTCCAGCTCGAGCATCACCATCGTGCCGGTGGCGTCCTGGGTCAAGGTCTGATCGATACGCAAGCCGATCTCTTCGCCGGGTGTCATCGTCCCTGACGCCAGATGTGCTTCAATCAGTTTCCTGGCAACGCTCATCTCATATTCCTCACGGCTATTCCTTTGGAAGAATCCTCGTATTGCAAAATCAGGACTTTAAGAGGGGAATTAAAGGGAGGGTAAGGCTTCTTTGTCCCTCTCGGGAACGAGCGAAACCGACGGAAACTCTCGAACTGATGAGGGGATTCTTCGTGCGAATGGGCGACGTTACATCCGGAAACGGAGGAAAACGTGCAGCATTGTCTTCCCCGAAGACTAACCCGAATATTTCATGAATGAAGTAAATAATCTTTTCTAATTTCTATATTAACAAGAAAATAGTGTCGCGCTATATGGTTTTGCTTCGGCACAGAATGTTTTCAAGGCGAATTCATCTATTCATTCCCCCTTCGGGCGGTCCCAACTGCGTCATCTGCTTTGTTGCGATGGATTCGCGGTATGGCAATACAGCTTCATTCTTCGCGCCTCACATCTGACGCAGTTTGAACTCGTGAAATATCCGGGCTGACGGGAAAACGAAGCGGGAATGATTGAAGAGCAGCCTGAACTGTTTCGCACAAACCTACAACGGCGCTCGAAAAGCGCCGGTGAGGATTGTATCCGTTCGTAGTCGTAGAAGGGTCAGACCAATGCCCGTTCGACATCGGTCGGCATCGCGAACGCGGCCTGATGGATGCGCGGGTTCCAGTAACGGCAGGCCGGCTGGATCGCTTCAACACGGTCCGGTTCAAGATCACGCATCGGGTCCGGTCCCTTCGTGGCAAGCGTCAGGCACCAGTTTCCGCTCGGGTAGTCCGGAATCATGCCGTTATAAGGCTCGGCGCTGCCGAAGACCCCGCGCAGCATTTTCACCACGGTCACCAGCAGGTCAAGGTGATCGTGGAAGTTGGTGGTCTGCGCCGCCAGAACGCCGTCATCGGCCAGGGCACGGTAGCAGTTCCGATAGAACTCCTCGGTGAACAACCCCTGCGCCGGGCCGACCGGATCGGTGGAATCGACGAGGATCACATCGTAGGATCCGGGCTCGGCGTCCTTCACATACTGAATGCCGTCGCCGATGATCAGATCCACCTTGTCGCTCTCGAAACCTTTCGCCAGTTCCGGCAAATGTTCACGGCTGATGCGCACGACATCCTCATCGATCTCCACCTGTCGCGCCAGTACGACGGACGGGTGCCGTACAATCTCACGCAGGGTGCCGCCGTCGCCACCGCCGATCACCAACACACGCTTCGGGTTCGGGTGTGTCAGCAACGGCACATGCACTAACAACTCGTGATAGACATGCTCGTCCCGCTCGGTCAACATCACTGCGCCGTCGTGGACCAGCAGTTTGCCGTCCGTCTCGGTCTCGTACAACTCGATCAACTGGTAGGGTGTACGCACCGATTCCACGGCACGCACGATCTGCCAGGAACTACCGCGGCCGGGAGGATCCCATTCGGTGAAGGTCATTTGACTGCCGGCGTCTTCATAGTGCCGGGAAAGATCGGGTGCATCGAGCATAACGTCTTACTCTCCGTATCCGAACACGACCGAAGCGAAGATCGCGCCGATCTGCTCGACACGATGCTCCACCGAGATCGAATGAATCTCCAGAAGTTCACGTTTGCGTACCAGGAAGGCCTGCCGTGCCATTTCGCGCACGATCTCCTCGGTGTTTTCCGCCGTGCCGCGCGCGGAGTACTCCATGATCACGCCGGGCAAAGTCGGATCCTTCGGCACCGCGCAGGCAACTGCGGCCGCAATCTGCTCGCCGGGCAGGAAGGAGTGCATCGAGGCATAGGCAACAGGCGTCAGGGAGCCGTACGCCGGGGCAAACGGATCGACAAGCTCGCAGCCGGGCGGCAGGATCGATGACAGCTTCACCAGGTTGCAATCGCCCACGCCGGAGTTCAGCAGGGCGGCGTCAAACGCGTTCAACGAGCTGTAACCTTCGGCCGAACCGGCGGTGAGAAAGTACGTGGTCGGCCGGGGCAGACCCGGCATCAAGAATTCATCAGCCATGGCTCAGGCCACCACGGTACGGTTGCCGTTGTAGCTGTGGAAGTCGTACTCCTGGTCCTGCGACGGCTTGTAACCGCGCCCGGCCGGGTCCGCGAACAGCCCGCGCTTCATCTCCATCACGGACATGTTTTTTGAGCCGAACCGCTCCTTCAACAGTTCGAATCCCTTCATCGGATCGACCTCGTCGCCGCAGGTGAAGAGGTCCACGGCGGCATACCCGTACTCCGGCCAGGTGTGGATCGCCAAGTGGGATTCGGCGATCACCACCACACCGCTCACACCCCACGGGCTGAAGCGATGGAACACCTTTTCCACAATCGTGGCGCCGGATGCGATCGCGGCATCCATCATGTCCTGCTCCACTCCGCGCAGGTCGTCCATCCTGTCCTTGTCGCAATCGTAAAATTCGACCACCATCTGGCGGCCCAGCGCTTTTGTTGCCAATGTCCTGCCCTCCTGCTCCTTCTTTTCACACCGTCAGGTGTGCGAACACTTGTATGGT
>WJJA01000394.1 GCA_014729955.1 bacterium | reverse complement strand
GCTCACCCCACGCCGGATTGTACTCACACCGAAGTAACCGGTCAAGCCGAGGACTGCTTTTTGGTTTCGCCTGATTGGGCGGATTCGTTCTCCACACCGTCTTCCTGCGGGGTATGCAGGTCAATAATGGACATCCCCCCCGCGTAATCCCGTTCTTTCAATTCATTAATTCGTAAGAGTTTCTGAACCAGTTCTGCCATGCGGTCGATCTGCATGTTGAGACGTCTGCGGTGATCCCGGCGTTTCTCATCACGGACCAGCCCCATCTCTTCCAGTTCGATCTGCCCTTTCATAATGGCGAGTGGGTTGTTGAATTCATGGGCAATCGTTGCGGCGAGAGTAGTCGCGACACGAAGTTTGTCCATCTCGTGCTGCATAAGCCGCCGCTTGCGTTCCTGGGCAGTTCTCACCCGCCAGTAGACAAACCACGCTGTGGCAGTGAGCAGAAGAGCACCCATCAACAGCCTGAACCAGACGGTTTCATAGAGTCGCGGCGGCACGACAAGGGTCACGGCGGCTTCTTCCTCCACCAGGTTGCCTCGACCGGTCTGTCCGCGAATGTCGAGCTTGTACTCTCCGGGGCGCAAACTTGTATAGTCGATTTCAGCGCGCCGGCTCCAGGGCCGATATTCCGCTTCAAACCCCTGGAGTCGCCAGGAGAACTGGTTCATTCCTTCGTTGAAATAGTCCGTCAGTGCGGCTTTCGCATGGAACGCGCGGCGCTGTGTCCGGATTTTAACAGGTTGTGTTGGATCCTCCTGTGTGGAATCGACTTGCACGGACACCAATATGTCCTCAGAGAACGGTATCAGAGGGTCGAAGAAGCGATCCGGGTGAAAAACAAAGCAGCTGTTGTCCTGCATGCACAGGAGGCGTCCGTCCGATAGCTCGACCAGGTCCTGGAGGGCATTTTCCTGGAGCCCGACATGCCTGTCAAACCCGTATCTGCCGCCGTCAGGCGTGCTGACAAACAGCCCTTCGGTGGTGGCGCTGTAACGGCGGCCTTTCAAATCCTCGAGAAAGGATGTAAGCACGGCATTCTCGGGGATGGACGGGTGGATGACTTCGACAGTGTCCTTTCGAACAGCAACCACTGAGCGTTGTTGTACAAAATACAGGGTACCGTCCGACCCTTCTTTCAACTCTTCGAAACTGTTGTCGGTCAAGAGATTGCGTGTATCATACACCTCGATGCTCTGGACGGTTTCTTCGGCATTGTCTACAGGTTGAAACCGCACGAGACCGGCTGCGAAGGTGCCGACCCAGTAGGCGCCGTCAGGGCCGCGCGCACCTCCGATACCGGCAAAACGATCGATCATCAGATCGGGCTGAAAATCGACACGCCTGAACGCCTCACGATCGTTTCCACCTGTCCCGTTACGTTGCCGACCCGGCCACTCTTCGATGGCATCATGATAGTAACGTCTTCGCATATCGGGCGTAAGTTCATGCATCAGGAACCACTGTCCTACCATGAGACGATCATCGCGGTCGTAATCAAGGAACAATGCAGAGTAAAGCTCCAGTCCTTCGGATTCGTAGGTGAGTCGAGAACCGTCCCATCGGTACAGATCGCCGGTGAGAGTAAACCAGAGATTACCCTTCTCGTCTTTTTCTATGTGCCGAGTGCCGGTGTGGGGTTCTTTCGCGTCGGTGATGGGACGCGTCCGGTAGGTTGACGCATCCATGATATAGGCTCGAGTCGTGGTCAGCAGGAGATAGTTCCCATTTCGATCGCGCCTGATGTTCAACGCTCGGCCGTACAGATTGGACAGATCTGCGACGGTTTCCGCACGGCCGGATGGATGCACTTTCACCAGCCCGTGCGAGCCCAGCAGCGACAGCGAACCATCAGCGAGCGCTTCGTAATCGGTCAGGTTCCGCAGGGCGCTGTAATGCTGTGTATCGTAAACCTTCAGGTCGGTCCCGACCAGTTTGCAGAGTCTGCCGTTCTGGTCGATCATCCACGAGATGCCTGTTCGGTCCTGCAGATAGCTAAGCACCTTGTCGCTTGGCAGCCCGTTGTTGGCGTGAATATGAGTTTCGCTGTCCTCACCAAGAAGGAACAGTCCCTGACCGCTGCAGATTGCGAGGGTACCGTTGTCATTACGGCGGACATGAACGATTCCGGCGATTTCTGGCGGGATTTCGATGTCGTGGAAGCGACCCCGGAACAGGTTGTAGACATGTCCGGTGCTCCATACCAGCAAGCTGTCTCGCCCGAGGATCTGAAATCCTTCAAACGGCCATTTCCTGTGAAAGTCTACCGGGGAATAGATCTCGATAGCATCCTGCAACCGCCTGGTTCGCGCTGACAGATCTTCGATGGTGTAGCGATCATTTTGAACGGTTTCGTGGGGGTTGACAAAATGTGTCCAGCCGGGATAGACAATTGGTGCGCGAATCAACGTGTCTGTAGTGGACGCACCGGGTTTGACCTCCATCAACGGCAGAAGAGCTTCGACATCCACTCGCCCGACACCGGCCCAGACCGCGCCAAACCAGAGTGTGGCGGTGTCTGGATCATATTCAATTTGATCGATCAGTGCAGACG
>WJJA01000393.1 GCA_014729955.1 bacterium | reverse complement strand
TTCTTCGTGTCCGGTCCGATCAACATGGAGTTTGTGCAGACGATTGACTTTGACGCGGACGGCTTGATGGATCTAGTCGTCGGAACATCGACCACGATCGAAGTCTGGCTGAACAACGGTGAAGGTGTTGATGTTTATACGGTTGCATCGAACTATATCTCCGAAACGGTCTACCCGGCGGACATGGACGGAGACGGCGACCTGGATATCGTCGCGGCGTCCATGGATGACGACCGTGTCGATGTCTTCTTGAACGAGTGGCCGACCTTCACGCAGGAGGTGATTAACACGGACGACGCGAGTCCGGTCAAGGCGTTGCCGTGGGATGTGAACAAGGACGGCCTGGTGGACCTGGTCTACGCATCTCTCAGCGGTGTTGTGTGGTATGAAAATGTCACCGATCCCGAGGGCTTCGGGATGACTCGGCATGACATCAATACAAACCGGACCGATATCCGGGACTTCATCATCGGCGACTTCAGCGAAGCCGGGCTTCCGCCGATTGTCGGCATCAATTCGGACACCATTTTCGGATGGACCCCCTCCCTGGATTATTCTTCGTGGACTTCGGAAGAACTCGGCAGTGCGATCAGTGTCGACCTGCGTTGTCTGGCGTACTATGATCAGACGATGCCGATTGTCACCGGCGGCGGGTCCGGGTACACGCTGCTGGGATGGGAGGAAGGTGATGGTGGTAACCTGCAGGGACAGGTCCTGGACGCGGGGGGATTACCGCCGATCACAAGCCTGGCCGTTGCCGATCTCAACGAGGACGGGATTCAGGACATCACCGGCGCAAGCGATGCGGGTTGGAGTGCCTACTGGTGGAACGGGGGCAACGAGTTCTTCCGGACGCAGCCGGGCGGAGTGAGCGATCCGCAGAATATCAGCGTCGCGGACATCGATATCGACGGCGATCCGGACATTATCATCGCGCAATCCGATGCCGAGCAAATCGATTTCTACCAGCACATGGATGCCTCCGAGACGGGTGAGCTTCCCACGGTGTTCCGTCCGATTCTTCCGATGGACCACGACAAGCTGATCGGCAGCACGGCGGATCTTTCCTGGTCGCAGAGCACGGATCCCAATGGGGCGGGAATCAGCTATGAGGTGCAGTATGACAACGATCCAACGCTGACCTCGCCCGACCTGATCGACGCCGGCACGGCGACCAACGCTCAGATTACCGGTGTGCAGGCGGATGAGATGATCTACTGGCGTGTGCGTGCCTACAATTCTGAAGGTGGCGAGGAACGCTTCACCGAACGTCGTCAGTTTGAAGGGCCGTTGCCCGATCTCGCGATTGTCGAACCGACCGCGGCGACCACGTGGACACCGGGCGACGAGGCGACGATACAGTGGAGCAACTACGACACCCGCAACGCTGCCGAGGTCATGATCGAGATTTTCGACGGTGAGCTGTGGGGTACCCTTTCAAGCACGGTGACGAACAACGGCCTGTACACGTTTACTGTACCCTACATCTGGAACGGTTCCGCGATCCAGGAAGGTGCCCAGTGGAACGTGCGTGTCACGGAAGACGGCGAAGTGGTGCGCAGCGCGGAAAGCGAAACTTTTACGCTTGGTGGTGCTGAGATCGCCGTCACGAGCCCGGCCGGCGGCGAAACCTGGACCTACGACAACGAATACCTGATTGCCTGGGATCCCGTGGACATCAGTGGGGGCGTGAACCTCTACCTGTTGCAAAACGATTCGCGTCTCGGGGCAATCACGTTTGAGATCCAGGATGACGGCAGCTACACGTGGTTCGTGGAGACCGAGTTCAACGGTGACATGCTGGAAACCGGCGAGTATACCATCGAGGTCGAAGACCTTGGACAGCAGGTGAACGGTTACTCGCAACCGTTTACCCTCGAAATGCCGACGGCGCCGTCCGACTTTGACCTGCTGACGCCGGAAGCGGATGCGGTGATTACCGAGTTGCCGCTGACACTAACCTGGGAAGAGGCGACCGACCCCGACCCGAACGATGAAATCACGTACGGCATCTGGCTGTACCAGACCCCGCCTCCGGGCGAACAGACCATCGTCGGGCCGCCGTCGATCTGGACCACCGACACCTTCTACGAAGTGACCGATCTTGCGGACAACACCAACTACACATGGTCGGTCAAAGCCGAAGACTCGTTCGGACTGAGTTCCAACTCGACCGAAGGGCGTCAATTCGATGTCTCACTGCCCGACCCGCCCGGCGCATTCAGTCTCGCGGGGCCGGAAGACGGGCATGTTTCGAGCACGACCGCGGTCGAGCTGTCCTGGAACGAATCGGAAGATCCCGATCCGAACGATACGGTGACATATGATGTGTTCGTGTCGACGAACCCGGACGAGATGGGCGATCCTGTTGCAACCGGTGTGTCCGGGTTGTCCTACAGCTACGAGGGCATGGACGATCAGTTCTACTACTGGATGGTCGAGGCGGTGGACACACAGGGGAACCGTACCGGCTCCACTGAAACCTGGACCTTCGAGATCTACATTGAAGACAACCCGCTGCCGTTTAACCTGGTTTCACCGGAAGACCTCCATGTATCACCATCGTATGCCGTTCAACTGGAATGGGAGAGCACGACGGATCCCGATCCGAACCAGACGGTGCAATACGAGGTCTATATCGCTGAAACTCAGGACGGTCTGGTTGAGCCGGTCGCAACGGTGCCGGGAACAAGTTATACCCATGAAGGACCGGACGATACACAGTGGTATTGGACGATCAGGGCGGTAGACGATCTCGGCAACGGCACCGACGCAAACGAAACGCGCAGCTTCTCAATCGCTGTGCAGGACGCGCCCGGCACCTTTGGGCTGACCGCGCCTGCTTTTGATGAGGTGATCGGGACGCCATCCGTGGATCTTGCCTGGGAAACCTCAACCGATCCGGACGGCGACGACGTCTTTTACGATGTCTATCTGACCACCGACCCGGATGCATTGACCGATCTGCAGAATATCAGCATTTCTCCGGCGGTCTCGGGGCTGTCAACAACCACGACGACCCTTTCTGTGGGTGACGATCTGCAGTACTACTGGGTTGTCCGGGCATACGATGAGTTCGACAATGAAGGTTGGCCCTCCGGGTACAGCACCTTCTCGGTCTTTATCGAGCAGGATCCCGGTCCGTTCAGCCTTGAGTTCCCGACCGACGGGCAAACCGTGGGACAGATCCCGGTGAACCTGCAGTGGACCGCCTCCACGGATCCGGACCCTGATCAAAGCGTGACCTACAACCTCTTCATCGGTGCGACGGAATCTGAAGTCCTCGGCGGGGATCCCTACACGACAGGTCTCACGGAGACGAGCTTCAGCTACGACGCCGATGACGATTCTGAGTACTGGTGGCGTGTGGAGGCGGTGGACAACACCGGCCGTGTGACGTCGGCGGGCGATCCGTGGCAATTTTTCACGGCGGTACCTCAGGGACCGGGCGAGTTTTCGCTTCTTTCGCCGGGGCATTTCTCCACCCTGACCACTCTGGACGTCACGTTGGACTGGACCGATGCGGTCGATCCCGATCCGAACGATCCGGTGGTCTATGATGTCTACCTTGCGGCAACGCAGGATGCTCTCTACGAAGATCCACCGGTTGCAACAGACCTGTCCGTAAGTGAATACAGCTTTGTCTCCGGTGACGATCAATCGTACTGGTGGCGTGTAGTGGCGCGCGACACCGGCGGTTTAACCAACGACCAGGTGTCGCCGTGGCAGTTCAATGTCGCGGTGCCCGAACCGCCGTCCGAGTTCAGCTATCTCTCGCCCGAGGACGGGGTGGAGCTGACCGAATTGAATGTGACCCTGGACTGGGAGGATTCGTTTGATCCCGATCCGGGTGGTACGGTGCTGTACGATGTCTACATCGCGAACACGTATGAAGACGTGATGAGCGGCGATCCCTACGCCCAGGCGCAACCGCTCAGCGAATACAGCTTCTCGGCGGACGACGACCAGACCTACTGGTGGCGTGTCATCGTAAACGACGACAACGGCGGGGTGAACGATTCGAACGAGCCGTGGATGTTTACGACCTCTGCGCCGGAACCGCCGAACTCGTTTGTTCTCAATTCGCCGAATGACGGCGAGATCATCGAAGGCTATCCGGTCACTTTAAGTTGGGAAGCGACGACCGATCCCGATCCGGAGCAGACGCTGGAATACGATCTTTATGTCGGGACCGACCCGGCGGGTCTGTTGGAAGGCACACCGGAAGCATTCGGGTTAACCGGCACCAGCTACGACTTCAGCGGTGAGGATGATACAGATTATTACTGGCAGGTCGTCGCCCGCAGTGTAGAAGACGGTCTGGAAACGTCTTCCGACGGGCCGCGCGGCTTCAGTGTCGACATCCCGCAGCAGCCCACGGCGTTTTCGCTGCTGGCTCCGACGGATGCCTCGCAGTTTACCTCGTATCCGGTGAGCTTGAGCTGGAGTGAGTCCACCGATCCCGACCCGGACGACGTCGTGACCTACCGTGTACTGGTCGCGGACAACCCGGACATGATAGATGCGAATGAAGTCGCGAACGGGCTGCTCGATACGGGGTTTGATTTCACCGGCGAAGACGACAGCAGTTACTGGTGGACGGTCGAAGCGATGGACCAGGACGGCTTCTCAGTGCAGGCCGACGCGGTATGGAGCTTCAGCGTCGCGCTGCCGGAAGCACCGGGTGAGTTCGGCCGCCTTGAACCGATGAATGAAAGCATCATGGATGGTTTGACGGTCCTGCTCGACTGGACCGATGCGGTCGATCCGGATCCGGGCGACAATGTGACCTACGAACTCTACCTCAGCACGGATTACAATACAGCATTGAACGGACCGCCGCACGTTTCAGGGTTGGTTGAGTCGGAGTACACGTTCGAGGCGGATGACGACCTGACCTACTGGTGGCGTGTGGTCGCCAACGACGACCAGGGCAACAGCACAGACGCTGACGACGGTCAGCCCTGGAACTTCAACACGGATCTGCGTGAGCCGCCCGGAGGATTCAACCTCTCCGGCCCGGCGGACGGCGCCGTGATCGAGAACTTCCCGGTGACCCTGTCCTGGGAAACCTCCACGGATCCCGATCCCGGTCAGACGCCGGTCTACGATCTCTACATCTCGACCGATGCCGTCGGCGATCTGCTGAACACTGACCCGTATGCCCTCAACTTGACCGAAGCGAGTTACGACTTCAACGGCGAAGACAATCAACTGTACTACTGGCAGGTCGTCGCACGCGATCTGGACGGCTTTGAGACACCTTCCAACGAGTATCGCAGTTTCAGTGTCGATGTGCCGGAACCGCCGAACAGCTTCTCGCAGACGGCACCAGAACCGGGAACGGTGGTTTCAAGCTGGCCGGTGACCTTGCAGTGGGAGGTGCCGACCGATCCCGACCCGCAAGAGGAGATTACCTACAACCTCTACATTGGACCCGATCCGGACGGGTTGCTGCAGGACGATCCGGCCCATATCGGCCTGCTCAACAACAGCTTCGACTTCAGCGGTGAGGATGATTTCACCTACTACTGGCAGGTGGTCGCGGTGGATTCGGACGGTCTGGAGACGGCTTCCGATGCGCCGTTCAGCTTCTCGAGCGCGATACCTGAACCGCCGGCCGCATTTAACCTGCTCGGCCCGGCCGATGGGTCGACTTCAGAATTCGCAACGGTGAGCCTGAATTGGGACGCATCGACCGACCCCGACCCGGACGAGACACCGGTCTACGACCTTTTTGTCAGCACCAACCCGGACGGCCTTACGCAGGGCGATCCGACCGCGTTTGGTCTGACCAGTACCAACTACGAGTTCACGGGCAACGACGATACACAATACTACTGGCAGGTCGTCGCACGTGATCCCGGCGGCAGCACCACGGTAGCCGCGAACGGACCGCGCAGTTTTGACATCGCAGTGCCGGAACCGCCGAACCCGTTCGCGCTGGAGTCCCCTGTGAACGGCGGCCAGGTCACCGAACTGGAGACGATCCTCAGTTGGGAGACCTCGACCGACCCGGACGAAGAGCAGGTGACCTACAGCATCTGGGTCAGCACCGATCCGAACGCGTTTGAGGATCTCGGTAATGTCGGCACACCGACCTCCACCGGGCTGACGACAGAGAGCTACAGCTTCACCGGCGAAGAAGACGAGACCTATTACTGGCATGTCCGTGCCGACGATCCGACCGGGCGGTCCACATGGGCTGATCAAGCCTTCTCTTACTCGATTTACATTGAAGATCCGCCGACAGCCTTCAACCTGCTTGACCCCGCGGATGAGTACGTCTCACCTTCGACGATGGTTGAATTGACATGGAACGCTACGACCGATCCCGACCCGGGACAGGATGTGACCTATGATCTGTTCGTCTCGACCGATGAGGGCGACCTCGGCGACGCGATTGCGACCGGTTTAACCTCCACCTTCTACGAGTTCACGGGCGACGACGACCAGACCTACTACTGGACGGTGGAAGCGGTCGATCCGAACAACAACCGTACGCAGGCGGACGAGATCCGCAGCTTCTCGATTTACGTCGAGCAGGCGCCGCAACCGTTCAGTCTGCTGGAACCGGCGGATGAGGATACCACATACGACGGCAGCCAGGCGTTCAGCTGGCAAACGGCGGTCGATCCGGATCCGGACGATGCAGTCAGCTACGTGCTTTACTGGGCGACGGACGATCAGTTCACGGATCCAGACTCGTCCGAGACCGCGGAGACCTCAGCAACGGTTACCGGCTTGAGCGACGACACGAGCTACTGGTGGCGTGTCCGTGCCTTCGACACACAGGGCAACAGCACCTTCTCCAATCAGACACCCGAGCTGCGGGTTTACATCCCCGAAGCTCCGAACGACTTCGCGCTGCTGAGCCCGGAAGACGGCAGTACGGTGGCGGAAAACGAAGTCATGGTCTCATGGGAAGCGGCAACCGATCCCGACCCGAATGACAATATTCTCTACACGGTCGAGTGGAGCGTTGACGAGAACTTCGAAACCTCATACACGGCTGAAACTGAGGAAACCAGCTACACGATCACCGACCTTGCCGATATGGTCGCACGGATGCTCGGCATTGACGAATTGCCGGACGACACCGAGATCTTCTGGCGTGTGAGTGCGTCCGATGACTGGGACAACAGCACCTTTGCGACGCCCGAAACCGGCTGGTCCTTCAGCATCTACATTCCTGAACCGCCGGCAGCGTTCAGCCTTTTGACGCCGGAAGACGAGACGGTGCTTGATGAAGACAATACCACGTTGACCTGGGAAGAATCCACGGATCCGGATCCGGACAACAGCCTGATGTACGTGGTCTGGACCGCGACGGATCCGGACTTCACCACGGACCTCGATTCCACCGAAACGGCGAACACCGAGTTGGCGATTGACGGTCTTTCGGACGACACGAGCTACTGGTGGAAAGTGCGTGCGCAGGATCTGGATACGAACGGCGATCCGGCGAGCATGGGAACATGGTCGAGTGAAGTCTTCCGGTTCGACATCTTCATTCCGGAGGCTCCGAACGACTTCGCG
>WJJA01000053.1 GCA_014729955.1 bacterium | reverse complement strand
GCGTTTTCTAATGTGCTGGACTGTTCCGACGGTCAACTCGCACGGATCAAACGGCAGTTTTCACGTTATGGAAGAATTTATGACGGTGTGGCGGATTACCTCGTCGGCCTCGCCACGTTCGTTGCGCTGGGTGTCGGCTGGCGGCCGGCGGGATTCGAACCATGGCAGTGGTGGGCTCTGGTTGCAGTCGGCGGCATTGTCGCGACGACATGGCAGGGCTTGCATCTGAACCATGTCCGCCAGGCCTTTCTCCGTCTCACCGACCTGAACGGCAACGGCCATTCTCATGCGCACAAGGGAAAGAAGAAAACGCAACGCTCCCTGTTGCGCCGAATCTTCTACCTTCCGTTTTACGGCCTGTATCGATTCTATTTATGGAACGAACGTGCGGTGCGCCGTACGGTTCCCATGCCGGTCGATCTGGACCATGAGGCCCTTCACACAAGAAAGATGAAACTGATCCTGGTTGGATGGACGTTCACCGGCAAGGGCACTCATGTCACCATGCTGTCGGTCTTCCTTCTGATGGGTCGTCCCGACCTGTACATGTGGGTCAACCTGGTATGGGGTACGGTTTACGTGTTGACGTTGCGCTTCTTCCATCGTCGTGTTGTAAGGAGCATGGTCCATGAAAGGTTGAGGCAGGAGGAAGCGGCCTTACAGAACCTGTCCATCGATCCGACCGCTCAGACCCCCTACGAAGCTCGCCCGGATCGTGACACGAAGTATGTCATGCCTGAGTTGGCTGAAGACTCTGACGGTCGTTGAGCCGCAATCCTGCATTCGATACCGTTTTCAGCTCCGACGAACAACGAAATACCGCCCCTCTCGGCATTTCGCGACACCGGGTAACGACTCCCGGTTTTCTCAGAAAAACCATACCGTATCCGTTAAGCCTTTTCCGGCACTGTCGCAACGCCTAACTTCCCAGCACGAACGGTATCGATCACAAGCATACACTTAACGGACTGTGCATAGGAGCAGGGACGTTTCATGTATACCGGCATGCAACCGGACACCATCGATCCTTCTCGACTGATAGCGGTGCTGAAGCCGTTGTGTGGAGGAGTTCGCCTGATTCACGTGGAAGAAACCGAGTCGACAAACCGGACCCTGATGGATATGGCGAAGGCGGGCGCCGGGCACCTGACGACCCTTGTGGCGGACCGTCAAACCCACGGACGCGGGCGACACCGTCGCAACTGGGCGTCGCCGGTGGGCGGATTGTACATGTCCGTACTGCTCAAACTGTCCCGTGACAATCCTCCTGTCACCCTGATCCCCCTCGCGGTCGGCCTGGCACTGCGAAAGGCGATCACGGACGAAGCCCGTCAACGGGGCGGCGACCTGGAAGTGACCCTGAAGTGGCCGAACGATCTCATCACAGAAAACGGCAAGCTCGCCGGCATCCTGTGCGAGACCATCGACACGGACGATGAGTGGCTGATCGTGGCGGGCATTGGTGTCAACATCCGTCCGCTAAGTGCTGAGACACGACGTTTGGTTGCAGCGGATGTCACCTCGCTGCTGGAAGAATCGGACGTGGACTGGACACGATCCGGGCTGATCGTCGCCTTCCTGCGTCACCTCACAGAGGTGATCAAAGACTGGGAGGATACGCCGGAGCAGCTGCGTCGTGAATGGACTGCCGCATCCAACATGATGGATCACTTGGTGACGGTCAAAACCGGCAAAGGCACCATCGAGGGCAAAGCGATCGAGCTGACTGAACAGGGCGCACTGAGGTTACGCACTGAACACGGACCGGTTGAGATTAACTCTGCCGAAGGCATCGAGGTACATGAATGAGTGCATCCCCCCTGCTGGTTCTCGATATCGGGAATACCCATGTCGTGCTCGGAATCTACAATCGGTCCGACGGAAAAACCTGGGCCGATCCCGACAGTGACCCGCCCCCCGAATTGAAAATCCGACGACGTCTGGCGACGCATTCCGGTCGCACCGCCGACGAAGCCTGGATCCTCGTCAAAATGCTGTGCATTGACGCGGGCATTGATCCTTCTGACATCCGCGAGGTGGCGATCGCCGGCGTGGCGCCGAAAATCGGCATGGTGTACACGGAGCTTTCACGGCAGCATCTTGGGGTGGAACCGTTCATCATTCACGGTGAAGCGCCGGGTTTCGTCAACCTCTATCGCAACCCCCGTGCTGTCGGCGCGGACCGTGTCTGCGATGCCGTGGCGGGATTTGAGAAGTACGGCGGTCCGCTGCTGATTCTCGATTTCGGCACGGCGGTCACGATTGACGTGATCGGTCGTGAAGGTGAATACATGGGCGGCATCATCCTGCCGGGACTGCATACAGCGGTGGATGCCTTGCGTCGTGCAGCAGCCCTGCTGCCGGCGGTGGAGCTTAGCATGCCGGATAAGGTGATCGGCCGTACCACGGACGAAAGCATTCGCACCGGCATTATGCGCGGCACGGTCGAAGCGCTGAAAGGCCTGATCCGTGAGGTGAAGGCTGAGCTGAACGCTCCGGATGCCGGGGTGATTTCAACCGGCGGAATGGCTCGGGATGTGATCCCTTTCTTACCGGAAGTGATTGCACACGAACCCGACCTGGTGCTGGAAGGGATCCGTATTCTTTACCGCCGTCACCTCGCACGTCAGTCTGAAGCGGGCTAGCCCGAATATTTCACGAGTTCAAAGTGCGTCAGATGCGAGGCGCGAAGGATGAAGCTGTATGGCAATACCGCGAATCCTTCGGAACAAAGCAGATGACGTGCCTGGGACAGCCCTAAGGGCGAATGAATTAATGGGTTTTTCTCTTTTACGTCTGGGTACAAACCGTCGCCGGGAGGAAGTGACAAATTGGGGAACATCTTCCTGTAAAACCAGTCCTTACCATAGCTCGCTTTCATCATTCATGAAATATTCGGGCTAGGGCCGACGACACAGAAAAGCGGGACAGGCGACCCGGCTGAGTGAGGCAGGCTGCCCTGCCTGCCTTTGGTTGCTCTGAAGCAACCATCGCTGATCCACCAATGGACAGCGGACCGTTGAGCCGTTAACCATTTAAATGAGGAAACGCTTTCTGATGCAGCCACAAGCAACAAGGGCGCTGTTCTTCCTGTTCATCATCACCCTGTTCCTTATGGGTTGTGCGGGACGCGGCCCCAGGCCGGAACCGCAACCCTATTTCGATTCTCCGGATACTCTGCCCCCGCCTGTGGTTAGCGACGATATTCCCCCGGACATAACATTGATATATCCACACCTCGCTCCCGGTGATACGGTGGTCGAGGGCGCCATCCCGGACAGTGTTTTTGTTTTCGGACATGTCAGCGATTCGCGCGGTCGTTTGACGGTAAACGGGGCACAGATCCCGATCTACCGGAGCGGCGGCTGGCTCGCCTGGATCGGGCTGGAACGTGTTGTCCCCCCATCCGACAGTAACGGCACATTGCGGTGGGAGCATGTTGCCCCTGTAACCATACGCTACACCGCACCGTCCTATCGAGTAGCGGACGGCAACCGTCTCGTGCAGCCGGAGCCTTTGGAGAAACGGATCTGGTTTGTCGAACCGGTCGTCGGTCCTCTGATGGAGTCGAGGGTGGACAGCCTCGGTGCACGCTTGACGGTAACCGATTCCATTGCGGTATTGCGCTGCGGTTGGCCGGGGACCTATGACATCTTCGTGCCCCGGGGAACCGTAATGTGGACCGACCGTGTCGAACGAGGCTGGCGCACCTATTACCGTGTCCCGCTCGGTACGGGGTTTGCAGGTTGGATTGAAGAGAAATACGTTTCAGTGGATACCGCGGGCTCGCCCCCGAAGCAAAGCGTGATCTATTCCATGCGCGCTTCGGTGGAAGGCCGGGAGACCCGGCTGCAGATCCCCCTGCGTGAGAAGCACCCGTTCCGTGTCCGGCATGAGGCGGACGGACGCCTGGTGCTGAGCGTGTACGGCGCGATGAGCTGGACGGATCTGATCATCCAGCCGTTCAACAGCTCGGGCGTAGAAGAGTTTCGCTGGGCACAACGTGACACGATGACATACGAAATAACCGCCTTTCTTACATCGGACGATCCCTGGGGGTGGTTTACCGAGTATGATGCGCACGGCAACCTGGTGTGGACGATTCGTTCTGCACCCGAGATTGATCCGGATCGACCGTTGCAGGATGTACGCATCGTGTTGGATGCGGGCCACGGCGGAGACAACCTCGGTGCCATCGGGACGACCGGTTTCACAGAAAAAGAGGCGAATCTTGCCCTTGCGGAGACGGTAAAGGCGGTTCTCGATTCGGCGG
>WJJA01000392.1 GCA_014729955.1 bacterium | reverse complement strand
GCGCTGCACCTGCTGGAACTGGGCCTGGATCTCCTCGCGTGACATCTCTTCGGGAATGTCTTCCAGGCGAAGCGGTTTGCTCAACGCAACCGACAGCTCTTCGGCCGTATCGTACACAGCCTTGCGAATCGACTGCAGGATCTTTCCGAAGCTAACACGGCTGATATTGAACAGCCTGGACGCTTCCACGATGATCTCTTCATGAGATTTACGACGACCGAGCGGGCTGCGGAAAATCAGGTTGCCGAACAGGTTGGCGAGGTAAATGATGTCGGCAATGGTCGGCGGACCACCGCGCACCTGCCGGTCTTTCAGCTCAGTATTCGACGGGTGATGGCCGCGCATCGCCTCAATTACATGCGGCGGGAATTTCCACCTCTCCGCAAAATGGGCGCCCACATCCGTGTGGTAGGTCCCGATCTGCTGAAACTCCGCCTGGCGCGTGGTGAATCCGCGATTGACACGGTCGTTGATTTCGTCCCAGTCGGCCGGAGCGTATCGTGTGATGATCAGCTTGCCCAGATCATGCAGGAATCCTGCGACAAATGCCTCTTCCGTCCGTCCCTTCCAGAGCACGTTTGCAAAACGCTGGGCACAAATCCCCACCGCAAGGCTGTGTGCCCAGAAATACTCGAACTTGAAGGTGTCGCTGACACTGCCGCGGAAGCTTTCGAACAAACTGACGGAGAGTGCGAGGTGCTTCACCTCATCGAAGCCGACCTGCACCACCGCCTGGGTGAGAGTGTTGACCGGTTTGCCGCCTGCATTGAACGCCACCGAATTGGCAAGCTTGAGGACCTTTGTGCCCAGGCTGTGGTCGCGCAGGATCACGTTTGCCAGGTCGGTCGCCGATGAACGGGGATTGTTTGCCACTTCGCGGATATGAATCATGACCGGCGAAAACACCGAGATCTCCTCGATGTTTCCCAGTCGCTCGTAGAACTCCTTTTTTCGGTTAAAACCCATGACTCACCCGATCCCCGAGCTGGAACCCTCCAATCCCTTAACCGGCGGGAAGCGTCTCCCAAGCGCCCTTAACATGCTAACCTGTTGATATTGCAACCACACCCACCTGATTGCAAAATACGCTCATCAAAGGCAAAATAGTTACATTACTAGGTGTTTCATATCCGGAAACGATAAATTTTCCAAGTTGCTCCTCCAGAGGTCCGACCGCACTTCACGTGATGTATATTTCCCATCGTCAAACCAATTGCAAGGAAATTGCTGCATGAGTCTGATTGCTATATCGCGCGGCACCAAAAGCGGCGGCGTTCTACTCGCGGAGGCGGTCGGGTCGCGTATGGGAGCCGAGATCTTAAGCAAAGACCGCCTTGTGCAGGAAGCGGGCATGGAGCAGCTCGAGGCGGACATCTGGGAGCAGATCAAGGACCGTCCGGTGCAGCAACTGGACGGCACCCTGCGCCTGAGCCGTCGACAATACTACGCCAACCTGCGTGCCAAGCTGCTCGAATATGCCGCCGCCGAAGGGATGATGGTATACCACGGCAACGGCAGCCACCTGCTGCTTCACGACATAAGTTGCGTCCTGCGAGTCCGGCTTGTCGCACCGATTGCCGTGCGGGTCAAGCTGATCCTCGACCGGCTGGGCGGCGACGAGGGTGAGGCCATCCGCTACATCCACGAAAAGGATGAAGTCCGCATTAAGTGGACACGTTTCCTCTACGGTCTGAACAATATCGATTCGCCGCTCTCGTATGATCTCATCATCAACCTGGACCGTTTCACGATCGAGCTTGCCGCGGACCTCGTGGTCAAAGCTGTCGGGATGGGATGTTTCCGCGGAGGTGAGGAGCGGATCGTATCCCTGAAAAACGCTTTGACCAGGGCGCGCATTGAAGCCGCGCTGGTGAACGATGCGAGGACCGAAAAGCTGCAGTTGAAAGTAAAGGTGGACGGCGGACGTGTTACCCTGGTGGCGTCGGATCTGACCGATCCGCAGCTTCGTGACGTCACCGAAATCGTACAGAGCGTGGAAGGCGTATACGATGTCGAACCCCTGCCGGGTGTGTAGCGGCCCGCTTCGATACGCAACAGGTGCGGCATGACGTGATCCATCGACTTGCCGTCAACCCGATTTTGTTCTATTTTTTCACAAGCGACAGCAACGGCACAGGAACGATGAACGATACCCTCCAACGGGAACAGATCGAGAAGCAGGTAGACGAGATCCTGAGTCATTATACAGAGGTCCAGGGCAATCTCATCTCGATCATGCATGAAATCCAGACGCTGTACCATTACCTGCCGAAGGAACCGCTTCGAGTCCTGGCGGATCGAACCGGGTTCACGATGCAGCGTCTCTACAGCATCGCCACCTTTTACAACCATTTCAGCCTTGAACCGCGCGGCAAGCATGAAGTACACATTTGCACCGGCACCGCCTGCCATGTGAAGGGCGCCCCCCGCCTGGTCGACGAGCTGGAACGCGAGCTGGGCATCAAGGAGGGGCAGACCACCGAGGATATGAATTTCAGCCTGCACGCGGTGCGGTGTGTCGGGGCCTGCAGCCTGGCGCCGGTGGTGCTGGTCGACGGCATCACCCTCGGTGGTGCGACACCGAAGTCGCTCACAAAACTCCTGAACAAACTGCGCAAAGAAGACGAAACCGAGCCGTCGGGCGGCAACGGAAACGGGAAACAACCCTGACGCCCGGAGACGGGCTCAAGACCATAGAAGAGTCGTATGGCACCAGGAACAGCGGCACAACGAGAAAGCGGGCGGACATTTCGGCCTGAAAACGTGGACGTGGTGATCCG
The DNA here is from genome assembly GCA_014729955.1 of bacterium. Classification (GTDB taxonomy): domain Bacteria; phylum Electryoneota; class Electryoneia; order Electryoneales; family Electryoneaceae; genus WJJA01. The sequence continues at coordinate 1,929 of WJJA01000392.1, read as the reverse complement.
TGTCTGTGTAGGACCGGGCGGCATCGCGGCAGGTGCGATGGATGTGATCGCTGCGTTTGAAGCGGAAATCGAACGGCACGGTCTGCACACCGCCGTGGAAGAGCGCCCCTGTTCCTGCGGCATCCTCAAAGTGGGTTGCAAAGGACTGTGCGCGCGCGATGTCCTGGTCGATATCATGCAGGGCGACCATATCGTCACCTACCAGTATGTCAAGCCGGCCATGGTGCCGACAATCATCGAACAGCACATCCTCGGCGGCGAACCGGTCGAGAAGTGGCGAACCGACGACGATTACGACCATTTTCACCGCCGCCAGGAAAAAATTCTGCTGAAACAGTGCGGTGTGGTCGATCCGGAAAACATCGGGACCTACTTCGAGGTCGGCGGCTACAAGGGCGCCCGTGAAGCGCTGCTGCAGCATACGCCGGAGGAGGTCATTGACATCGTCACCCGCTCACAACTGCGCGGACGCGGCGGTGCGGGCTTTCCGGCCGGAGTAAAATGGGCGGCGACACGACGCGCCCGGGGCAACCTGAAGTACCTCATCTGCAACGCCGACGAGGGCGACCCGGGCGCTTTCATGGACCGAGCCCTGCTTGAGGGCAGCCCGCACAGTGTGATCGAGGGGATGGTCATCGCCGGGTACGCCATCGGCGCGGTGCAGGGTTATATCTACGTGCGGGCGGAATACCCGCTGGCGGTGAAACGGCTGCGTCACGCGTTCGCAGAGGCCTACGAACACGGATTGCTAGGGAAAAACATCTTCGGCAGCGGCGCTGATTTCGACCTTGAGATCCGACTGGGTGCCGGAGCATTTGTCTGCGGTGAGGCGACGGCGCTGATCTCGTCATGCGAGGACCGCATCGGCACCCCGCGTGTCAAACCCCCGCGTACCGCTGCAAGCGGCTTGTGGGGTCGTCCGACCAACATCAACAACGTTGAAACCTTCGCGAACGTACCGATTATTATCCGGCGCGGCGCGGAATGGTACCGTTCCATCGGCACCGAAGCCAGCCCCGGCACGAAGCTCTTCAGCCTGGTCGGCAAGGTGAAGAACACCGGGCTGATCGAGGTGCCGATGGGCATGACATTGCGTGAAATCGTCGAAGAGATCGGCGGCGGGGTCCCGGACGGCAAAACGCTCAAGGCGGTGCAGACCGGCGGGCCGTCCGGCGGCTGCATTCCGCTGGAATTGATGGATACACCCGTCGATTTTGAACACCTGCAGGCGCTCGGCTCCATCATGGGCTCCGGCGGCATGGTGGTGATGGACGAAGACTCCTGCATGGTGGACGTGGCACGCTACTTCCTCGAGTTCTGCCGTGACGAGAGCTGCGGGCAGTGCACGCCCTGCCGTGACGGGACCCGTGTGATGGTGCGGCTGCTCGAGGACATCTGTGCCGGCCGCGGCACACCGGAACACCTGGAACGTCTCGAAGCCCTCGGCAAGGCAATGGAAGCCGGCTCGCTCTGCGGACTGGGCGAATCCGCCCCCAACCCCGTACTCTCCACGTTGCGCTACTTCAGGGATGAATACGAAGCGCATATCTACGAAAAGCGCTGTCCCGCGAAGGTCTGCAAAGAACTGATCACCTTCTGCATCGACGAGGAGAAGTGTACGGGTTGTGTGGTCTGCAAGCGTGCCTGCCCGCATGAGGCGATTTCAGGCGAAAAGAAGCAGTTGCATGTGATCGACCAGGACGCCTGCGTGCGTTGCGGCATCTGCCTTGATGTCTGCCGCTTCGACGCGGTGTACAAGGAGTAGGCATGGGCGAGGAGACGGTTACAGTCAAGTTGAACGGCGGGGAAATCGCTGCCGTGCCGGGTGAAACGGTGCTTCATGTCGCCCGTCGTGCCGGTGTATACATCCCCACGCTGTGCCATGTGGATGCGCTCAAACCGCTCGGTACCTGCCGCATGTGCCTGGTG
>WJJA01000391.1 GCA_014729955.1 bacterium | reverse complement strand
CTGCGGAAACGTTCTCGTGACATTCCAATCCTCGCACACTACTTCCTCAAACAAGCCGCACCGGGACGAGACCTTCAGTTTCAACCTTCCATCATGGACCGGTTCGCACAGTACCACTGGCCCGGCAATGTCCGCGAGCTGCAGGGTGTGGTCCATAGCCTCGTGCACCAGGCGGATCCGGATACGCCCCTGTTGACCGAGGCCCTGTTACGACGGATCCGGCCCTCAACGGAAGCCACAAAGCCGGACAACCGCCTGCCCTTCACCATTGCCGAGGAACTGCCGGAATCCCTGGACTCCGAGTACCTGGAAAAGGTATTCAAGCACCACCTGGCGCATCGGTATGCCACACAGCATCCCATCCGTCACGGCAAGAAGCTGAACATGACAGAACTGGGCGAAAGGTTCGGAGTGTCATCCAAGACCTTCAAAGCGCATCTCGAAGGTTCGGGTGTCAATGATGAGGATCGTCTCCCACCACTGGAGTAACAATCTGGAATAAATTCCAGAAACCCTGGATGCAATTACAGAATATCCACTGCAATCGCATTCTATATTATTGTATTCATTCAGTTTATAAAACTGGCATGCACTTTTCCTTTAGAAGGGGCGTAATGCAAAACGTGCCTTCACAACAAAAGGAGAAGAACATGCGAACCCAACCCATTACCCTCACCGCTCACGCCCGTTTCCGGATGGACCAGCGTGGTGTCAGCACAGACAGTATCGAACTGGCTCTGCGTCATGGCGACGCTTTCCCCTGCGGCAAAGGCGACCGCTGCTTCTTCATCTCCCACAAGTGTGTCAAACGGCATCGTGATCTCCATCAGCACAAGGGCATTGCCGTGATTCTCACACGCGACGGTGAGGTGAAAACCGTCTATCGCAACCGCGACCTGCGTCCCCGTGATCTGTTCCGGCAGTGGGACCTGAGCAGTGCCCGTGTGCACCCGGCGCCGAAGCACGGACGCCGAGGCATTGTCCTGAACTGATGGTGAATTCCATGTTCGAATACGACAACCCGATACGGCATTTCTTTGATGAACCCGCGGGGGGCTCGATCTGGTCCACGCCCAGTTTTGTGGACCAGGTCGGCAATGCCGTTATCCTGCACTATCAGAAGGTCGTCGGCACGGAAGAGGCCATGCTCACCGTGGCGGAAACCGAATACGAAGACCGCGCCACTCTCTCCGCTACTCTGATCGTAATCGACCATCGCTCGGACACGCAGCAGGTCTTCATTCACGTTCCCTGCTCACGCAAACCTCCATTCAACCGAGCCACGCGTGAGCGCATCCGGGAAATGGTGCCCTACCTCCACCTCGGATGGCCCTCCGACTGGGAGCATCGCTACGCCCATCCCGAGCCAAAGCCGGCACCGATCGCGAACTGAGGAGGTTCTCATGGATCGTCTCTTTGTTACCCGGCAGGGATCACGTGTCAACGTGAAAGCGAGCCGTTTCCAGATTCAAACCACCGTGGACACCCTCTCCTCCCTCCCTTCCAAACGTGTGGAAGCCCTTTACACCTTCGGCAATGTCCAGGTGACAACCCAGGCCACCCGCGATCTCCTCGGCCGTGCGGGTGTGATCGCAGGATTCAGCCGTCACGGTCGTCTTTGGGGTGTCTGGCAGGGCCCGGGAAGGCGCGGGGGAAACCTTCGTCTCAAGCAATCCGACATCCAGCGTGATTCCGCGAAACGTATCACACTTGCACGAGCCCATGTCCGGGCACGTGTAAAAAGCCTGGCCGAGGTATTCAGGAATCGAGGGGCTGCGGACCTGGGAATCCTTCGGGACGAGTTCTACGAAGAACACGAACAGGCACAGCAGCGGATTGCTTCAGCCGCCGGCTTCGACGAACTTCGCGGGATTGAAGGTTCGATTACACGGCGCTACTTCGAGCTTCTTCCGCAACTGGTAAGCAAAGAAGGTTGGAGTGTCGGCGGACGGTCCCGTCGCCCTCCGCGTGATCCGCTGAACGCCCTGCTTTCGCTCGGGTACAGTCTCCTCTACGCTGAGTTCGAGGGTCTTGTCACAGCCGAAGGCCTGGAGCCGACATGGGGCCATCTGCATGTATCTCGCAATGATTCCACCGCCCTGGTTTTCGACCTCGTCGACGAGTTCCGTGCGAAAGCCGTAGACCAATTTGTTGTCACAAGTATTCAATCCGGCATCTTCCAACTGAACCAGTTTGCAAACCATTCCCACCAGGGTGTGTTTCTGAAGAAGGACGCCATGAAAACCTTCCTGTCTGCGTGGGACAAACATGTACTTGCAGATGATGGCTATGTGGATACCAACCCGCACGGTCAGAGAAGGGAATGGTTCCAGGCCGTCAGGCAGCTTGCAGCACGTATCAACTCAATGGGAGAAGATGCATGAACGAAGTCTACCTGCTGATCGCCTATGACATCGTGGATGACAAACGGCGCAACCGGCTGGCGAAGTACCTCGGTGCCTTCTTTCAGCGTCGTCAGAAATCTCTCTTCGAAGGTTGGCTTGCAACCAGCCGGATGAAAAAGTTCACGAGTCGTCTTGAGGAGATTATGGACGGCGAGGAGGATGCCATTCGCATCTTCAAACTTTGTGAAAACTGCCGGAAGCATGCGATCCTGCTGGGTGCACCGATGCCACTGATCCCGCAGCATCAGGCACATATCATCTGACGGTAGACAGTTTCCGACCAAGGTTTGTAAGCGACCCGTGCAGGGGGGCTTGGGCTTGCGTCCGGGTTTCACAAAGAGTCGTTAGCCTTCGCTGCAACCTGATAAGAAAGGAAAAAAGTCATTCTCAGTTTTTCG
>WJJA01000390.1 GCA_014729955.1 bacterium | reverse complement strand
CCCTTATACTCAAAGGCGACCAGGATGATATCGACAATCTCGTAACCGACGTACGCAACGGCACTCTTGTGATCAAACCGAAGAAGAGCAGCAAAGGCTGGGGTGTCTTCGGCGACAGGATGGGCGATATCCATGTTATCCTGACGGTAAAAAAGCTCGAAGGAATGAAGCTGGCAGGGTCCGGCAATGTTACCATCGATGACCTGGAAACGAAATCGCTTGACCTGGTCCTTGCCGGGTCGGGCAACATCAGCATGAAGAAGATGCAGGGTAAGATCTGTGATGTCGAGCTTTCGGGGTCCGGCAACATCCAGGCGCAGGATATCCGGGCGGATGAAGTGCTTGCGGCGGTAACCGGATCCGGCAATATCCAACTCGGGGGCAAGGCGAGTCGCGAACGGATTCGTGTGACCGGATCCGGCAACATTTACACCGACGAACTGGAAGCGGAAGATACTGATGTTGTGATCAGCGGTTCCGGCGATGTGGAAGTGTTTGCAACATCCAGGCTGGATGTCACGGTCAGCGGCAGCGGTTCCGTGGACTACAAGGGAAGTCCCGAAGTGAACACCACCATCAGCGGCTCCGGAAGGGTTTCGAAGCGCTGATGATTTCACGATACCCGTGAAAAGCGCCCGTGGACCTGCCCGCCGCGGGCGTTTTTTGCGAGCGCTCGTGCTGGGGGACTACTCGGCCGGGATCAACTTGTGCGGATTGAAGAGGCCGTCCGGGTCCATGGCACGTTTCACCTCGCGGAACACATGCAGATCCTCCGGCGAGAATTGCAGCTTCATTTCACGCCGCTTGGATGCGCCTACGCCGTGCTCGCCGGTGATGGTGCCGCCCAGGCGTACCACTTCCTCAAAGCATTTTTCGATCGCTTCATGGGCTGCACGCACCTGCTTCGGCTCGGTCTTGTCGAACATGGCGTTGAGGTGAAGGTTGCCGTCCCCGGCATGGCCGTACACCGGAATGCGGATATTGTAAAGACCTGAGATCTCCGAGGTTCGTTGCAGCAATCTGCCCATCTTTCCGATCGGCACCACAATATCCTCGTTCATTTTCCCGTCCGCCAGGCGTGACAGGCTGGGACTGACAAGACGCCGCAGGTTCCAGAGACGTTCCCGTTCGGCGGCGGACTGCGCGGTATGTATCTCGAGCGCTTCGAATTCCGTGAAGATTTCGTGCACACGTTCGGCTTCCATGCGCGCCGTGTCGGGGTTGCCGTCCGTCTCCACCAGCAGCGCCGCGCGTGTCCCATCCGGAAAGGGATAGGGGTCGTGCCCGCGAATCGCTTCGATCACCGCATCGTCCATGAATTCCAGCACGGACGGTACCAGCTCCGGCAGGATTGCATGAATCACACCGACAGCATGTTCCACCGTCGGAAAATGCGCAATCAATGTATAGGTCTTCTTCGGCGGCGGAATCAAACGGAGTCGTTTACGGACAATCACCCCCAGCAGCCCCTCCGACCCAATCAGAAGCGAGGTCAGGTCGAGACTGTCACGCCCATCCGCCATCTCGCCGGTGGCGATTACCTCGCCCTCTGCGTTGACAAATTCCAGGCCGAGAACGTAGTCGCGAGTGGTACCGTACTTCACACAGCGCAGACCGCCGGCGTTTTCGGCCAGGTTACCGCCGATGGAGCTGATTTTGTAGCTGGAAGGGTCGGGGGGATAGAACAGCTGACGGCGTGACGCTTCCTCTTTCACCGCCGCGCAGGAGAGGCCCGGCTCGCATTCGATCCAGCGTTCGGTGACGTTGAAATCGTTGATCTTCTTCATCCGTTCAGTGGCCAGCACAATCCCGCCGCCGAGAGGGACCGCCCCCGCGCTCATCCCGCTGCCCATGCCGCGTGGAATGATCGGCAGTTCCGTTTCACGGGCAAACTGCACGGTCTCGACCACATCTTCCGTGCATTCCGCCAGCACAACAAGCTGAGGGTCATGATTGCCGGGCGGAGCGGTGTAGCTCGCATCCACCGCGTAGACCATCAGGTCTTCCTTGCGGTCGAGCACCTTGCGGTCGCCAATGCGTTTCTTCAGTTTGCGATAGGGATCGCGGCTGTTGAACCAGGCCATGGACGTCCTTTCACTCTCAATGCCGACAATCGACATACAGAGCAATGTACCCAATCTGCAAGTTGTGAAGAAACCCGCCCGGTCGCAACCGCATGATTGCCGGGAGGAGAAGGGGTGCGGAAGCTGCTATCGGCTCGTCAGGTCGACAAATACCCGGAGCGGCTCCTTTCCTTCCTGCAGCTCGATTGTGATCGTGCTCTCCGGCAGGGTTGAATGCCGGAAGGTCAGCCGATAGGAACCGTACGGCAGGATCAGCGGTGTGGCAATCGGTGTGGAACCAATCGTATCGCCGTCCAGGTACACATCCGCCCAGGGCGATGCCTGGATCGATTCCACCACCCCCACAGTTTCCAGCAGGTTGACCGTCCGCCGAATCGTGTCGTTCGGGACGATCGTGAAGGAACGGGTATGGTCCGGGAAGTCCGGGTGTGTGAAGGTCAGGTCCACTTCGCCGCTGTTGAGACGAAGGGGCGATTCAATCGGCGTCTGGGCAATGAGCGAATCGTTCAGAAAGATGTCCGCCCAGGGCCGGACGACCAGCATCAGGTACCCCGGCGATGCGGCTTCTGCGGCGAGCTGCTCCTCATCGGCCGTCACCTCCGAGGCGGTGTCTTCCGTGTCCTGAGAGGAAGCTCCTGAGACCGTGGTGTCGGGGGATGTCGAAGCAGGCGCGGGAGTAGGTTCCGTCCGTTCACGTTCCGACGGCGTTACTTCGGGCCGTTGCACTACCTCTTCGCCAGATCGATCATCGATCGGCTCAGAACTGGTTCGACCTATGTCATCCGCCTCCCCGCCGGTCATAACGGCGGTATCGGACGGTGCAGGCGCCTGCGATACCGTATCCGGGAGAGGTTCGGGAACAAGCGGTGGCTCGGAGCGCTGCAGCAGGATGACCACTGCCGTAGACACAGCGACCGCGGCAAGTATCCCCAGCCACACCAGGAGCCGGCGCGGACGCGAGCGTGTGACACGACGGATGGCCGGGTGCGATTCCTGGTGCACCGGCTCCCAGGGTTTGCCCAGCTCGGCCCAGCCCTTCTCGACTCCCAGCGTTTGTGCCGTGGGCAGGAGCTGGTCATACACCTCCGAGGCGCTCGAGGGCCGTCGTTCCGGCCGTTTTTCCAGCATCGCGAACAGCAGCTTGTGGAAGGTCGGGTCGACACCGTCGAGCGGGTGAGGTTTCAGCGAGAGCACCCGGTTAAGCGTCTCGGAGACATTGTCGGCGAGGAAGGGGTTTTCGCCGGTCATCAATTCGTAGAGGGTCACGCCGAGGCTGTAGAGGTCGCTGCGCGCATCGGCCACACCCCCGGTGATGAATTCCGGCGCCATGTAAGCGGGGGTTCCGACGACCATGCCCTGCTGGGTCAGCGAAGGCGATCCTTCGAAATGAGCCAGGCCGAAATCTGTAATCTTGATGCCGGATTGGCGACTAACCAGGAGGTTTGAGGGTTTGATGTCGCGGTGTATGATGCCGCTTTCATGAGCTTTCGCGAGGCCGGAGAGGACGTCGAGGCACAGTGCCAGCGCCTCCCGTTGCGAAAGAGAGCCTTCTTTCTGATAATGCTCCGCCACCGATCCGCCGCCGATCCACTCGGTGATCATGTAGATTTCATCGGCGTCGGCGTGGTAATCGATGATATTGACAATATGTTCGTGCTGAATGACGGACAGCGCCTGCGCTTCCCGCTCAAACCGGCCGCGCATTTCCGCATCCCCGGCAAGCTGCGGGTGCAGGCTTTTAATCAGCACCGGACGTCGTCGTGAAGGTTGATAGCCTTCGTAGACAGAGGCGATGGACGACCGCGAGAGTTCACGGACGACGTCAAACTGTCCTACTCTTTGTCTGCCTTTTTCCACTCGTTCAGCCGGTAATGCAGCCAGCGGAGGCTGACGCCGAGCCGCTCCGCGGTGCGGGTTTTATTGCCGCCCATCTCGTCGAGTGTCTTCAGTACAATTTCACGCTCAAAATCTTTCAGGGTCTTCTGCCCGCCGTCCTCGCTCTTCGGTATGATTAAATCTTCCGGCCGTATCTCCGTGCGGTCCACGGAAAGCACCACGGCACGCTCCAGGGCGTTTTCCAGTTCGCGGACATTGCCGGGCCAATCATACGATTGCAGGGTCTTAACGGTATCGGCAGCAAGATGTTTCTTCCGAGTCCCATGCTTTTGCGCCGCTTTCGAAAGGAAATGGTCCGCTAAAAGGGGGATATCGCTGCGTCGTTCCCGCAAAGACGGCAGATCAATGGTAATCACATTGAGACGGTAATACAAATCCTCTCGGAACCGCCCCTCATCGACCTCTTTGCGAAGACTCTTGTTTGTTGCGGAAATGATGCGTACATCGACCTGCCGTGATTCGGTGTCGCCGACACGACGGATCACACCATCCTGCAATACACGCAACAGTTTGGTCTGGATAGCCGGACTGATGTCGGCGATCTCGTCCAGGAAAAAGGTGCCGCCGTCCGCCACCTCAAACAATCCTTTTTTGTCCTGGACCGCCCCTGTGAAGGCGCCGCGCTTGTGGCCGAACAGCTCGCTTTCCAACAGTTGTTCGGAAAGATTGCCGCAGAACTGCGCGATGAAGGGTTTGTTGCGACGGGGACCGTTGTAATGCAGTGCACGCGCGACCAGCTCCTTGCCGGTGCCCGACTCGCCGGAAACGAAAACCGTGATGTCCGATTGCAGAATTTTCTGCATCAGCGCAAACACTTCTTTCATCGAAGGATGGACCCCGACGATCTCTTTGAAGCCGTATGCCTTCGAGATCTCGGTTTGCAACATCTCCTTCTCGTCACGCAGTTGTGAAAAGCGTTCAGCATTGCGATAGGCCATCGCAGCCAGTCCGGCAAACGCACGGAAAAAGCCGAGGTTTTCCTCGGTGAATTTGCGGCGATCCTTGCGACTGTCCACATAGACAGCTCCGACCACAACATCGCGCTGCACGAGCGGCACCGCGATCGCTGACGTAATCTCCTGCATGATCAGCGATTCGGAGCCCTGGAAGCGTGGGTCCGTCTTGACGTCGTGCACAAGCAGCGGTTTGAGACCGGATATCGCACGTTTGAGGATGCTGCCGGAGGGCTTGGCGAGTTCGTCCGCATCCTCCTCTGTGAGGTTACGGCTCACCTCAACATGGAAGTCTTCGTCGCCGTCCAGAAGGACCAGGAAACCCCGCTCCGCATTGACCGTCTCCACGGCGATCTCCAGGATCTTGTTCAGCAGGTCACGGCCTTCGAGAATGGAGGAGAGCACCTGGCTCACATTCAGCAGGGCCTGCAGGCTTTCCGCGCTCAAGCCCTGGGCGCTGACCTCCGGTTCGGAGACAATCGTGGAAGTGGGAGGTACATTGTCGTCTTGCATCAGTCGTCTCGTCCAAGGTATCCGTTCATATCATCATCGGGATGTCGTCCCGTCTTACGGCTGCCGTACCTGCACCTGCAGAAACGGGGACCGGCTGTAACTACCGTGAGGATCGTACAAGGTTAACCTCCACTGGTGATCCACTCCCTGCAGAGGTTCGTTGAGATCCAATTCGATCCGGTTTTCGTCCACCAGCATCAGGGAATCCACAACCGGCGTCTCTTCGTTGTAAAGCTCGAACTTGTAACGTATCGGTCGAAATTCGATGAATTCATCATCAGGAAACGACCAGTAGAATACGGGATCATCCGGGTCAATCGGCGAAAAGAGGATGCTCATGTCCTCTTCAAGGTGATCGTAACGCAAGAAACTGTTCAATGTCGCCGTCAGGGTGTCAGCCGCACCTTTGCGGTCGAACGCATAAACTGCCATCGGTCTGCCCACACGCAAAGCGATCAATGAATCCGATCCCAAGGTGTCGAGGGCGAGCGAGTAAGTGTAGAGGTTGCTTCCATTTTGAGACGTCATGACCGGTTCGCTGCCGTCGTAATCGCGAAACACCACACGATCGATCTGCTCGCCGGCGGGGTCTCGGACCCAGGCTCGCACAATCAGGCGGTAGACATACGGATCGGAAGCTGAAACATCTTCATAGCCCGATACGATTCGTACTGAATCAATCACCGGGACGGCGTTCAAATCGATAATCACGCTGGTCTCGTCGCCGTATTGAACGACGGTCGTCGTGTCCTTCGATGTATATCCATCGAGCATGGCCCGCATGCGGACGGTATCTGACAGCGATTCGATCGGAACGGCAAAGTGGGACCATCCGAGTTGATCGGTCGTGTCGATCATCCCGGTTGCCGGCAGGGTAACCCTGGCACCGGGCAACACCTCGCCGGTATAGGTCCGTACATGAACGCTCAGGCCGCCTTCAGCGTACCAGCGGTCCGAACCGGGGTCCGCCGGGTTGTCCCGGTCAGGTTCCCACATGCACCCCGTACCCAGCGCCAGTACCGCAACGCCCAACAACAAGGCTGTGACCGGCCTTGTACCATGCAATACATGCACAGTATTCGATTTTACCATGGCACGCACTCCCGGGAACGATCGACCACGAATCAGCACGGTTGCATTATCCCGTCACTGTCACCTGTTCGCAGAGCGAAGAACTCTTTAAGGTAGCGACACGTTTTCCACAGTGCAATTTTCCTGCGCCTACTTTTCGAAAAATCCCTTCATGCCCGGGAAAAGCAAGTCGCTTGCTTTCACGCGCCTGCAAGACTCCATAAATGCGCAAAGAGTGCAGCGCCGGTTTCGAAGTACAATCAATCCGAAGTTTGATTGTGGTTGCAAAAAGCTGCAAACTCAAAATTCGGTAAAGGAACCTCCGGAGCAGATCGGCCGCTCCGTTATCACCACGGGCCCAGGTCGGTTTGTGCTCGGAGCGGTGTTCCGTATCTTTTTCATGACACGTGTCATATAGGGAGACAACCGCCGGAATGAGACCCCGGGGACGAGTTGCGTCGTTACGGGTGATGTTCCGGCGCCCTGCCGTTTGTACTTATACGCGCAACGGCAACGGCGGATTCTCAGCGGGTACATGATGCAACCAACCACCGGCTCCGATGGGGTGGACCACGAGCTTGAAT
>WJJA01000007.1 GCA_014729955.1 bacterium | reverse complement strand
TGAGGAAGTCACTCGACCGGAAGATAACGAAGACATCGTAGGCGGTAGCGAAACCATCCTACTGGTGGAAGATGAAGCCGCGTTTCTTCGTATGGGTAAAACCATGCTCGAGGGATTGGGCTACAGGGTCTTGTTTACCTCCTCTCCCACAGAGGCGTTGCGTGTCGCCCAACATTACGAGCATCCGATCGACATGCTGATCACCGATGTGATCATGCCCGAGATGAACGGGCGAGCGCTGGCAGAGAAGGTGCAGGTCGTGCATCCGGAACTGACGAGCCTCTACATGTCGGGGTATACCGCCAATGTTATTGCTCATCGCGGTGTGCTGGACGAAGGCGTGCACTTCATGCAGAAACCCTTTTCCCTGAAGAAGCTCGCCTCCAAGGTTCGCGAGGTGCTGGACGAATAAAGGGCGCCATCGCCGGCCTGAGCGCCGTTCGGACACGCAACGTCGCCCTGATCGAAGCATCCTGCCCTCTCTTCACAGAGACCGCACATTCGTTCACTCTCTGCGCGGGATGCCTTGTACGACGGTCGGTTTCGGATGTACCTTGCCCTCATGTTTATTGATCGCACCACATTCAAGGTCAAAGCGGGCAAGGGCGGTCCGGGATCGGTCTCATTCCGGCGGGAAGCGTACGTGCCCAAAGGCGGTCCGGACGGCGGCAACGGCGGGCGCGGCGGGCATGTCATCTTTCGTGTGAACGAAGGACTCGGCACGCTGCTCGATCTGCGGTACCGTCATCTCGTCTCGGCGCAAAACGGCGGGCACGGCTCCGGACAGAAACGGTCCGGCGCGGACGGGCGTGATGAAATCATCGAAGTGCCCCCCGGCACGATGGTCTACAACCAGGCTTCGGGCGAGGTGATGGCCGATCTGACCGAGCACGGCCGGGAGGTGATTATCGCTCACGGCGGCCGCGGCGGCAAAGGTAACACGCATTTCAAGACACCGACACGACGGGCTCCGCGTTTCGCCCAACCCGGCGAAGCAGGCGAAGAATTCGATTTGCTGCTCGAATTGAAGCTGATCGCAGATGTCGGGCTCGTCGGATTGCCGAACGCGGGCAAGTCGACCCTTTTGTCCGTCGTCTCCGCCGCGCGCCCCGAGATTGCCGACTATCCCTTTACAACGCTGACTCCCAAGCTCGGCATCGTCGAAGGTCCGTCCTGGCGCGGCTTCGTGATGGCTGATATCCCCGGGCTGATCGAAGGCGCGTCCGAGGGCAAGGGCCTCGGGCACCAGTTCCTGCGTCATGTTGAGCGCACCAAGGTCCTGTGCATCCTCGTGGAAGCCACCGACGAAGAGCCGGACAAATCGCTGGAAACCCTTTTGGGGGAGCTGGAGGCGTTCAATCCGGTTCTCCTGACACGACCCCGCCTGATCGTACGGACCAAGTCTGACCTTGAAGGAGAGCCGTGGGGGCGCGAAGACCTGGAAATCTCCGCGGTGACGCGGACCAACATCGATGAACTGGTACGTACGCTCACCCGGATGGTCGAGGAGCAGGCGGCACAGGAAGCGGAAGAGAATCAGACGGAGTCGAATGAGTGAGCCCCGTAAACACCTCTGAGTTGAATCCTGCTGAGATCGACTGGCCGGTACCGGAGGATACTGTCGCACGTGAAGAAGAGGTGGCGGCGGTACTGGACCTGCTGCGGTCGGAAAAGATCGGTGCTCGTACGGTGTGGCGGTTGATTCGTGTTTTCGAGTCCGCACGGATGACGATGGCGGCGGATGACCACACGCTGGAACGTGTCGGCGGCTTGACTCCCGATTCCATACGCGAGTTGCGTGAGGCGCACGGCAACGGTTTCGGGGCAGCTCAGCTGGAACGTTCAGAACGACTGGGCACACGCATACTCCTACCCGGGATGAACGAGTACCCCCCGCTGTTGCGTCGAATCCATTCTCCCCCGGCGGCATTGTTCGTCTCCGGCAAGCCCCTCCCGACTCACGAGCGTTGTGTCGCGATGGTCGGCAGTCGTGCCGCGAGCGAAGCGGGTCTCGAACTGGCGCATCAGATCGGCGCCGGGCTGGCGAAAGCGGACGTGGCGGTGATCAGCGGCATGGCGCTGGGCATCGACGGTGCCTCCCACCGCGGCTGCCTGCAGGAGGGCGGGCCTACGGTCGCCGTGCTCGGGTGCGGCGTGGATGTCCTGTACCCGAAGAAACACCGGAAGCTGCGCGATGAGATCGCACGGCATGGTTCCATCGTCAGCGAGTTGACCATGGGCGCCGGTCCGGAGGCGAAGCACTTCCCAATGCGCAACCGGATCATCGCCGGGATGAGTGTGGGCAGTGTGATCGTCGAGGCCGGGGTGAAGAGCGGCTCGCTGATTACCGCCAACTACGCGTTGCAGGAAAACCGTGAAATTTTCACCTGCCCCGGTCATCCGCTGTCGCGCTCCCATGAGGGTTCGAACTGGCTGCTGCGGCAGGGGGCGATCCCGGTACGGCATGCCGGAGACATCCTCGAAGACCTTGCCGCGCGCTTCGGGATGGAATTCAAAGGCCGGCAGAGAGAATTACCGCTGGATGCGGTGCCGGACGACCTGGACGAGGATGAAACCCGTCTGTTCCATTTGCTGGAGGCAGTGTTGACGATGCATGCGGATACGGTCGCGACTCGCCTGGCGATGGACGCGAGCCGCACCGGCGCCCTGCTGCTGGGGATGGAACTGAAGGGCTATATCCAGCGTGTGCCCGGCGACCGGTATCGCAAGGTCAGCCCCGGGTCGTGGGGCGATGCGTGACGGGAATAGGATGGTAATACCGGGCGTCACCGCTCCGTACGACTGTTATGCTATGTTGCCTCTTGTTTCCCGCACGCCGGGCGAATAGCTTCCCTCCCATGTGCGCGTGCTCATGCGTACAGCACGAGAACCACCGCCTTCGCCGGACCGAAGCAACTTGACTGCAGAGGACTGAGGGGAACAGCATTCTATGTTGGCAGACCATACCGACCCGAAAGAGATGGAAGCACCGATGCCGTCGGCCGAGCCTTACTTCGAGCTGAGCTGGCACACCGAAGAGGATCGTGCGGAGTGGGAGCGGTTCGTGCGCCATTCCGCCAACGGCACCTTTTTCCATTTCCAGCGCTTCTTCGAATACCATCCGCCGGACCGTTTTGACATGCGCCATCTCATTTTCCGTGACAAGGGGCATATGGTGGCGGTCTGGCCGGGGGCGTTTCGTGATGAGGACGGTCTGCGTGCATGGACCAGCCATCCGGGCGCCAGCTACGGCGGCCTGCTGCTGCGCCCGGACATCGGTGTGAGGGATGCGCACCGGATCGTGCACGACCTGATCTACACCGCGAAAGCCGAGGGAATCGAACGGCTGCGCCTGACGCCGCCGCCGTCGATTTACCATCGCTATCCGTCGGACCTGGTGGAATTCACCCTCGCACGTGCCGGTTTCACTTTCCTGAAACAGGACATCACCCAGGCGGTGGATCTTTCGACCATCCCGATTGACGAGAATGACATCATCAATCGTTATGACAACAAGACGCGTACCGCAGTACGCAAAGCCCTGAAGCACGGTGTCGAGGTGCGGCATGACCTGCCGCTTGCGGGCGAACCGCTGGAGCAGTTCTTCGATATCCTCGTGCGCAACCGCAAACGCCTCGGCGTGACACCGACGCACACGCTGCACGAGTTGAATATCCTGGGCGAGACATCCCCGAAGTACATGGACCTGGCGATGGCCTACATCGACGGTCGCCCCATTGCCGGCATCCTCAATTTTGTCTGCAATGAAAAGGTGATGCTGGAATTCTACATCGCTCACAACGCGTCAGACCAGCAGTATCGTCCGGCAGCGCTGCTGGTGCATGAAACCGTGGTGCGAGCCAAACGTCGCGGTTTTCAGTGGCTCGACTTCGGCATCAGCACCGAGCCGGGCAACCGTGTCACCTGGGGTCTCGCCAAGTTCAAGGAAAACTTTGCCTGCCAGGGCTTTTTGCGGAACACCCTCGTGCTGGATACCGTGCAGCAATGGGAACCGCCCGAAGGCTTCATGCCGCCGAGCCCGATCCGGCAGGATGTGAGGTAGCTTTGTCCGTCGCGCGTGAAGGGGCGCCCGGGGTCCGTCGGCTGCGTTTGACGGCGGTCCCGGTATGGGTGTGGGTCGCTGTTCTGATCGGCCTTGTTATGCGCACGGCAAGCATCGCGACCGTCCCACTGCATCAGGGCGGAAACGGCCCGCCCGCGTTCAACGACGAGCTTTCCCACCTGCAGCATATTCGCTACCTCGGCACGGTCTGGTCGGTGCCGGATCAGCGCATGAACATCGGCGACCCGGCGGCCTTTACGCGCGGGGAAGTGGAATACCACCAGCCGCCGCTGTACTACATGATGTCCGCGACATTGCTGCGAGCTCTGCCCGTTCTTCGCACCGTCCAGGTGCCCCTGCTGCGCGGTTTGTCCCTGCTGTTCTGGGTTGTCGCACTCTGGATCCTGCTGCGTTCCCTGCCGGATGCAAGGATGCAGGCACCGCTGCTCTTCGCTAGCACTCTGCCGGCGGTCAGTATCCTTCCCTCGGCATATATCAGCAATGATGCGCTGCTGGCGGTATTCGTCGCGTTGATGTATGCCCGATCGGCTGATCTGGTCCGTGACGGCTGGTCCACCGGCCGTGCCGTTGAGCTCGGACTCGCCGGAGCGCTGGGAGCATGGACCAAGCTGTCCGCGGTCACCCTCTGGCCGATGCTCGCGCTGGCCGCCTTCCAGGTCAGGCCGGGCAATCTGGGGCAGAAACTTGGCGGGGCCGCGATACCTATGACAGCGGCCTTCATCGGCACATTGCCCCTGTGGGTGCAGCGCACGCTTACCTACGGCGAACCGTTATCGTTTTCCTTTGCATCAAAAGGCTTGACCTTTCAGTTTCGTACCGCATTCGCGGCAGCCTATCATTCATTGGTTGCCCCCTGGCTTGAATACTGGGCTTCGCCTCTTGTGAAGTTGCCGGCACTGGTTCTGCTCACCGCCCTGATCGTGTCCGGGGCGGCGGGTATTGCATTGCGGCAACGAATACGGGACCGTGTGGATGAACGTACCGCCCGGGTTCTCGCCTTGTGGGTGGTCGGTGCGGGGGTGGCAACGCTCGCCTGGGCGGTGTACGGCTTCCGTTTTCATCAGACCGAAAGTCGGCTCCTGCTGCCTGCCGCGCCGGGACTGGCAGTGCTGCTCGGATGGCCGCTGTGGGTATGGACACCGGACCGGCAACGCCTACTCGGCTGGGCGCTGGTTCTGCTATTGAGCCTTCCTTATCTCAAATGGGGAGGGATCCTCTGATGTTTGCGAAAATCCGCAGTCTCGCGCAGCAATCGGCGGTGTACGGCATCGGCACGATCCTTACACGCGCGATCAGCTTTCTCCTGCTGCCTTACTACACGCACCTGATGCCGCCGGCCGAGCTGGGGATTTACAGCCTTTTCATGGTCCTGGTTTCCATCACCCATCCGCTCTATGTACACGGCACAGATATCGCCCTTTTGAAATACGGTGCGCCGGCGAAAGATCCGGAAGAACGCCGGCATGCTCTCGGCCTGGCGCTGACCCATGCCTTCTTCGTCGGGGCGGTGCTCAGCGCCCTGCTCGCCCTGTTCGGCGGAACCGTCGCGAAGGTCGTGTACAGCGGCGCCGGACCGCGTGAGTACACCCTCGTTCTCTTCAGCACCGGTTTCATGCTGACCGACACCCTTGGCTATCACATCTTCACCTTCCTGCGCATTCAACGCAAACCGTTGCTGTTTTCAATGCTCAAGTTGAGCAATGTGCTGGTTAACATCGGGTTGAACATCTACCTGGTCGGGTATCTGAAGCAGGGTGTGACAGGTGCGTTTGCGGCGTTTTTCTACACCTCCGCACTGACGTTTGCCGTGCTGCTGATGATCGTGTTGAAGGATATCCGACTCAACTGGCATTGGTCGGAAGTGAAGCAGTGGCTGCGTTTCGGCCTGCCGAACCTGCCGGCGATGCTGTTCGTGGTGGCCGTTGAGTTCAGCGACAGGAAATGGATCGAGTCCCTGATGAGCGTCGCCGACGCCGGCTTGTATTCCGCCGGGTACCGTATCGGCATGCTGATGAACATGATGGCGCAAGCCTTCCGTTTCGCCTGGCAGCCGTTTTTCCTGCAGCATGCGGAGGATGAAGACGCCAAACCCCTGTTCGCCCGTGTGTTGACCTACTACATCGCCTTCGCCGGCTGGGTGTGGCTCGGATGCGCGCTCCTGCTCGGGCCGCTGCTGCGTTTCAATTTCTTCGGAGCCGGTTCGATCATCCATCCCGATTACTGGGCCGGATTGCAGATTTTTCCGATCGTGATGTTCGCGCACATCTTCAACGGGATTTACGCCAACCTGATGGTCGGGATCTACCTGAAGGAGAAAACCAAGATTATCCCGATGGTCGTAGGAGTCGCTGCGGTGGTGAACATCGTCGGCAACGGCCTGCTGATTCCGATCTACGGCTACATGGCCTCCGCCTGGTTGACCGTCGCCTCCTACGGCATCATGGCGGTCCTGATGTTCCTCTACATCGCGCCACGCTACCCGCTGCCGTACGAATGGGACCGTATCATCCGGATCGCCTTGACTATCGGCGCGTTCTACGGCGTCGCCGTTTCGATCACCGGCGGGCTCGGACCGGATGTCGGACAGGGCCTGGCGATTCCGATCCGTATCGGCATTGTCGCGGCGGTGCCGATTGTGTGGTACCACTACATCCTGGCGGACGATGAAAAACAGGCCCTGCGGAGACGGTTCGGAAAAGATTCGCAGTGAGCACGGTAGCAGGTGCTGTGCTCGTTAGCCCGAATATTTCATGAGTGGCGAGAGCATTCTTTTCTAAAAACTATAGTAACAATAAGATGTTCTCACGACATGCAGTTTCTCCGGCACAGATTGTGTCCAGGCCAAACTCATTTTTCCTTCCCCCTTCGAGCGGTCCCAACTGTGCCATCTGCTTTGTTCTGAAGGATTCGCGGTATTGCAATACCGCTTCATCCTTCACGCCTCACATCTGACACAGTTTGAACTCGTGAAATATTCGGGATAGGGTCCGACACTCCGATTATTTTCTGCCGAGCCTGTCCTGCTGTTCCTTTACGGCGTCCAACCTGTTACACTTTATTGTCACATCAGCATCGGAGTGGAGGTGCCGTTGAGTGTCGGGTCACACGCCGCTGCTGCGGGTCAAGACCCGGCACTACGTTCGACCAGATCTTGCGCATGATTGTATCGTGCGTGTGACCTGACGGTTGAACGAGTCTACCGGGTCTGCCGGCATGAGCAATTGGTGTCGTTCGTCAGCGCTAAACAGAAGGATCGAATTGAGATGAAACAAGTACCGCTCGGATCACAGGGTCTTCGTGTACCGGCCGTCGGGCTGGGGTGCATGGGGATGTCGGACTTCTACGGCTCTTCGTCGGACAAGCAAAACCTTCGCGTCCTGGACCGTGCCGTCGAGATCGGCTGCACATTTTGGGATACGGCCGATATGTACGGCCCGTTCACGAACGAAATGCTGCTGTCCAAGGCGTTGAGGGGGCGCCGTGACAACATCATCCTGGCGACCAAGTTCGGTGTGTCCCGCAGCGAGGACGGCAGCTTTCACGGGATCAAAGGAAGTGCGGAGTATGTGAAAGGTGCCTGCGAGGCTTCACTGAAGCGTCTCGGGATCGATACCATCGATCTCTACTATCAGCACCGCGTGGACCCGGACACACCAATCGAGGAAACCGTGGGGGCGATGGCGGACCTTGTGAAGGAAGGGAAGGTTCGCTATATCGGTCTGTCGGAAGCCGACCCGGAGAACATCGAACGGGCCCACAAAGTCCATCCCGTGAGCGCGCTGCAGACCGAGTATTCCCTGTGGTCGCGTGATGTTGAGGACGAGATCCTGCCGACCGTGCAACGACTCGGCATCGGGTTTGTCGCGTACAGCCCCCTCGGACGAGGGTTCCTGTCCGGCACA
This sequence comes from bacterium, assembly GCA_014729955.1. Lineage (GTDB taxonomy): Bacteria > Electryoneota > Electryoneia > Electryoneales > Electryoneaceae > WJJA01. The sequence goes on along the minus strand of WJJA01000007.1, from coordinate 542 downwards.
ATACGGTCGCGCAGCGATCTGGAGCCGGGCGATTTCCGTCTGAACAATCCCCGTTTCTCCGAAGAAGCGATTGCCGAAAACAGCCGTCTGGCCGATGCGGTCGCGGAGATCGCGAAGGAGATGGATGTCACACCCGCACAAATCGCTTTGGCGTGGGTACTGGCACACGACCTCCCCATTTCCGTCATACCCGGGACACGGAAGATCGAACGCCTCGAGGAGAATTGGGCGGCGCAGGATCTGACGATACCTGAGGAGCATCTGGAGCGCCTGAACTCCCTGATCAGGCAAGGTGTGGTCGGCGAACGGTATTAAGCCGATCGTGGGTGTCTGGTGATACCCTGCTATCCCGAATATTTCATGAATGATGAAAGCGAGCTATGGTAAGGACTGGTTTTACAGGAAGATGTTCCTAAATTTGTCACTTCCTCCCGGCGACGGTTTGTACCCGGACGTAAAAGAGAAAAACCCATTGATTCATTCACCCTTCGGGCGGTCCCAAGCACGTCATCTGCTTTGTTCCGAAGGATTCGCGGTATTGC
>WJJA01000389.1 GCA_014729955.1 bacterium | reverse complement strand
GTTGTACGTGAAGCCGGTGGTATTGTCCGCCTCGATCACGATCTGCATGGCGACTTCACCCTCGAAATCGTTGCCCGTCATGTCCATGACATAGAGCATATCGAGGTGAAGGGCGTCATACACGTGCGTGGTGTCGTAGTCCAGCTCGCTTTCATACGACGGCAGCATCACGTGCTGCGGCGGTTCCACACCCGCCGCACGCATCGCCTCAAGCACACGAGGATGCGGGCAGGCAAAAGCCGCAATGGAAAACAGGAGTACTAGAAACAGTACGGAAATCGTTCGCAGGGCAGGGGGGTTCATGGTCTTCTCGCGGTGTCATGACAAAGCCGGCTCGTTGCTGCAATTCATTCAATATAAACAGGAAACAGGGATGTGTCTACTCAAAACAGAGTGGCCCCTGGTCGAAAACCGGATGCTGAACGGACCGAGTCGAACGGATGCATTTCGACAGAATTTTGGGATATTTATCGATTGCAGTCGGTGGCTCAGACTGCTATCTTATAATTTCTTTGATTCGATGAACGCAGGATTCTTCACCATCATCATCACTGCAGGCTGCCCGGTTGCTGAAAACTGATTCAAGCTCTGAATTATCGACTGTCATGGTATGGTTGAGTCGTGTGATCTCACGTTCCGCAATTGCGAAAGCGTTCGTGACGGCAGGTGTTGTCATGTCGGCCATGCTGCTGTGTTTGCCTGTCCGGACGCTTGCGTCCCTCGAACCCGCTGAAAGCCGTGTCGCTCATGCCCGCCGCGCCATGATTCCCCCGGTCATTGACGGCTCCCTCGAACCGTTGTGGTATCAGGCAGACCCGGTCACCGGATTCATTCAGTATGAGCCCCGGGAAGGTGACTCTCCTACGTATACAACAACCGTTTATATCCTCTATGATACCGAGGCGCTCTACCTCGGGTTTTCCTGCGAAGACGCCTGGCCCGACAGCATCTCCAGACGTGTGCGCAAACGGGACGACGTCGGTCGGGCGGACCGTGTCTACATCAACCTGGACACCTTTCGCGACCGACGCAACGGCTACTACTTCGGCGTGACCGCCGCCGGTGTGCAGGCGGACGGTACCATTTCCAACGAAAATGACTTCGACGGCACCTGGGACGCAGTCTGGAGTTCGGAAGTTTCCGTGCATGACAGCGGTTGGGTCGCCGAGATGAAAATCCCGTTCCAGATCCTGCGGCACGGCGGAGCGATGCCGGAAGGCTGGGGATTGAACCTGACTCGATACGTCTACCGCCTGGGGGAGGTGGCGAGCTGGATTCCACTTTCACGCCAGGCCGGCCCGCAGGTGAGCAGGTTCGGCCGGTTGACGGGTTTGAAGGATATTGCATTTCAGATGTATGCCGAGGTGTTGCCCCATGCAGTAGCACGCTGGGATGCGCGTGGATATGACGCGGAAGATAACACCGAGGCGGGACCCTGGCATTCTGTCAACGATTGGGACAACCTCGGTTTTGACCTGAAGTGGGTCCCCGATCCAAAGTTCGTTGTGGATCTGACGGTGCTGCCCGATTTTGCCCAGGTGGATGTGGACCGGGAGGTGATCAATCTCTCGGATTACCCCGTTTTCCTGACCGAAAAACGCCCCTTTTTCCTCGAAGGCAAGCAGATCTTCGACTCATCGCCGGTCCAGGTGCTGTACACTCGTCGTATCGCGGACCCCGATCTGGGAGCGCGTGTCACCACCCAGCAGGGACGGTTCCGTGGCGCTGCCCTTACCGCACGGAATCATGACGAAGAAGGCGACCCGCAGCTGGTCGGCGCGTCACGCTTGATCTACAATCTCGGTCGCAACAGCATGCTCGGCTATACCTTTACGCACTTGAACGAAGAAGGCTACCAGGCAACAGTAAACAGTTCGGACGGCCGGATTCGCTGGGGGCGAGAGAACTCCTTGACCTGGTCGGTCTCCGCGGTGGATCGGGACGGGCCAAAGCATCAGCCGATCAATGCACAGTCTACGGTCAATATCGGGTACGAGCGCTGGGACCTGAGCTACAACTGGGGCTTTCGCGGGCGGGACGCCGATATGAACGATCTCGGATGGACCAATTACACCGACCAGACCTGGCACTGGGCGAATGTACATTACAACCTTTATCCACGGTCGGGCATGTTTGAACTGTGGCGTTTTCGCCTCTCCGGCTACCAGGAATCGATGACGGACCTGAGCCACCCGTTCGGCAACGGTCAGCTCAGCATGAACTGGCGATTTCGCAATTACTGGGGCGGTTCCGCCGGAGCGACACAGGGCAGCCATTGGAGACGCGTTTATGCTGACGGGGAGGAGGGGGAGGTCGGACAGTACCGTGACAATTTCGGCACCTATGATCCCGTGCATTATGAATCGAATAACTATTGGCTCGAACTGTACAGCGATGCCCGTCAGCCGCTGGAAGGGGTTCTTACGGCTTCACGGGGCAGTCATCGTGACGGCGAACGTGTCGCATCCTCTCAGAGCCTGCTCTACAAGCCGTCCGGAATGCTGGAGTGGAATGCCTGGCACAACTGGAACCGAGTCTGGGATGTGTCCGATGTGAACGACGGCTTCACCACCGACTATCATATCGTAGGGCTCTCCCTGCGCTGGCATCCCCATTTGAACATCACGCTACGCTCGACGATACAGTACACCTTCTCCGATGACTGGTATGAACAGGCGGGCGGGCGGTATACGGCGGCGTTGTCCGAGCGTCTCCTCAGCAACCTGATGCTCGCCTGGAACTACCGTCCGAAAAGCTGGTTCTACCTTGTGTACGATGATCGCCGTGAAGAGGTGTTGCTCGATCCTGACCGTCCGGGCGACCGCACCCTTCGTGCGAAGTGGACCTGGTTTTTTGTGGTACCATGAAAATGTCGGGCCAATTCGGCAGCACGACTGCGCCATTCCGGCAGGAGTGCTCGCGGCCCTGTCCCCGATGGAGCATTTCCGGGGCCGGGGGGAATTGAAAACCGGGTTGGAACTGACTATCTTCGCGGTTGGCTTACAAAATCTGTTAACCTGTAACTTTCAAGTACGTCAGTAGGGGAGTAGACAACGATGGAACTTCATCCTTTGGGTGACCGCGTGGTGATCAAGGCCACCGAAGCAACAGAAGAAAAGCGTGTCGGCGGAATCATCATTCCCGATACGGCGAAGGAAAAGCCGCAGACGGGCGAGATCGTCGCGCTCGGTACGGATGATGAGGTCAAGGAGAACCTGAAGGTCGGCGACAAGGTGATCTACGCGAAGTACGGCGGCACCGAAGTCACCCTGGACGGGGAAGATTTTCTCATTCTTGGCTATGCCGATGTGCTCGCAAAGGTGAGCCTGTAAGCATCACCTCGTACGAGATTGAGCATCACGGGACCGATAACCTCAGGTTATCGGTCCCGCTTCTAGTGTAAGCCGGTGCAACGCACCGGTCCGTGTGCCCAAAAAGAAATGTAGCCCGCACGTCCTCGGGCTACATTTTCCCACGCCGGGCAAAAGGGGGCCATGAGCCGGAGCCGGTTCAACCCATGGCAGTTTACTAGCGCTCGCGACGTGGGGTACAACCATTTCGCAGGTGATTCGTGATTGAACGCTTGCTCCGTCATGTCTCCATGACGGCAGGGGGTTGTGCACGCGTTGTCCTCTATCGAATCTGTCCTACTGAATTGCAACGGCTGTGCCAAAACCAGCTTCATCCACGTAACATACTGTTTACTAAGATCTCTACCCGGGGAGCGCTCTCCCTTCACCGGTGCCAGGACTCCTTGCACGGGTTGCGATACGCTACGTTTTCACCGGAAGGTGTGTTGCGAAGCGATGCAGAAGCCGTAGGCCGGGCTTGTGCGCCTCAGGGGTAGTCGCTGACAACGGGGGGGAGGTGGTTCGTCGGCGGTTGGATGTTCTGTCTGGTCTTACACGCGGCTGTTTCGCGTGTGTGACCTGACAGATGATGGAACGCAGCGCGCGTCGCCGACTCAGGGGAGACTGTTCGCTCAGAGACTTTTTACCGAGTTGGGCAGGCGTGCCTGCCTGTCGCCGCAGGCGTCCTTTCAAGCCCCGACAGGGGCGCCATGTGAATAGCCCCGTGACGTCCGTCCGGGGAGGCTCAGACGGTCCTTTTCCCCGCCGCCTCCAATACACCCGGGCCAAGACCCGGGCCACCCGTTCCGTCCGGGGCGTGGATTGTCGTCCGACCCACATGCCGGCGTTTCCGTGAAAATGTGGCACCCCTCTTAAACTTTTATGTTCAACAAAACCACAGTATTGTTCGTATCTCCCGCCGCTCTCGCCGACAGGTTGACTCCCGGAGGCGT
>WJJA01000388.1 GCA_014729955.1 bacterium | reverse complement strand
GAATCAGGGCGGTGCCGACCATCGCATCACGGCCGGTGTGCACACTCGGCAGCATGACGCCGCCGTTGCCTTCACCGCCGATCACCGCCGCTACCTCGTCCATTCTAGCCGCCACGTGCGCTTCGCCCACAGGCGTGCGGTAGAACGGTGCGCCGGCCGTTTTGGCAATGTCCTCGACCATGCGCGACGTCGATAGATTGCAGACCACCGGGCCGATCTGCTTGCCGAGCACATACTTCACGGCCAGCGCGAGGGTGCTTTCTTCGCCAATCGGGTTGCCCTGTTCGTTCACGATGGCGAGACGATCGCCGTCGGGGTCCAGTGCCAGGCCGATATCGGTTCCCTCATCTTCCACGAGACTGCACAGTTCGGTCAGGTTCTGCGGGACCGGTTCGGCCTCACGGCCGAAGTCGCCCGACAGGTCTCCGAACACCTTGACCACATCGCAGCCCAGCTCGTGCAGCAGGTTCGGCATGATCAGGTTGCCGACCGAGTTGACGGCATCCACCGCGACACGGAACTGCCGGCGGCGGATCGAGCTGATATCGACCAGGGGGTTCTCGAGGATCTTGCGGATATGCACTTCCACGCTTCCCTCATGGCCCGTAACATTGCCGAGGTTCTTTGTCAGGGCATAATCCATCGCGTTTTCATGGAAGATACGGTTCACTTCCCCGCCCTCTTCGGCGTTGAGGAACCAACCGCGATGGTCGAGGAACTTCATCGCGTTCCAGCCGATGGGATTGTGACTGGCGGTGACGCAAATCCCGCCCGCGGCGTCAAGCTCCTTCACCATGATCTCGATGGTCGGCGTTGTCGCGAGACCAAGGTCGATCACCTTGCAACCGGTCGCGACCAGGCCGGAAAAGAGGGCGTGCCGTACCATGTGACGTGAAGGTCGGGTGTCTCCCCCGACAACCACCGTACCGCCGCGCAGGTAGGTACCGAACGCCGCCGCGTACCGTGCGATCACCTCCGGTGAAAACCCGTCACCGACAACGCCTCGTATCCCCGCGACGCCTGTCATCAATTTTCCCATGGATCTCCTCCCGTTCTGGAAAACGCGCCCAATATAGGGATGGAATGTGCGATTTCCAATGAGACAGCAAAGGGATGGTACAGTTACATGCAGTATACACTCGTCCGATCCACGAAAATAGCCGGCTGAGCGGTTATAGAGCCCCGACTGCAACCCGGCGGTTTGCAGCGGGCGTCTCTCTTTCGCGCATGTTCTTCATCTCGTCCTCCTCAAGAGACAGCCGGCGTTTCCCGATAGTAAGAGTAGCAAGGGTCTCCACAACTCGAGGGTGACGTGCGTCCCATCAGTACCTTTAACACGATGAACGTTGTCGGACAGGTGTTCGCACCCGCCGCGAGCCTCAACCAGGCAACGATTCACTCCACCCTCCGCACCATGGCGAACCCACCCTCCCTGCAAGACGAATCGTCCGGAAAGACAGGAGATTCGGTCAACCTGAGCAACGAGGGCCGTGCCCTCGCGAAGGGCGAAGAGAAGCAATCGCCGGCCGGTGTGCTGAAAGAGATCGCAGAGGAAGTGGAAAACGATCCCGCAGTCAAGCAGGCACGTACGGACGGGGAGGTGGTCAAGGTCGGTGCCGCGGTTTCAACCGGTCTGAACGAAGCGGCGGAGGAAGAACGCACACGTGACCTGGAGGAGCGGGACGAAAAGGTGCGGCGTCGCGCGGAGGCACAGAAGGCCGCCGCCGGTTCGCTTGCGGGCGGCTCCCCTGTCTACCAGTATGAAATCGGTCCCGACGGCAGGCAGTACGCAGTCTCGGGGCATGTCAATATCAAGGTCCGTGAAGGCCGAACGCCGGAAGAGCGTCTCAAGAATGCGGAAAAGGCGGAACGTGCCGCGACGGCGGGTGGTGAAATCACCCCGAAGTCCGCTCAGATCGCCGCTGAAGCAAGGCGCGAGGCCCGGCGTGCGCGTGAAGAGATCGAAGAGCAGAAACGTGAAGACGGCAATGAAAGCGAGCAGGCCCCTGCACCTCTCTCATCCCGATCCGACACCTCTACCCCGGACGTTCTCAAGCCGAATGAAGACAACGAACCGGCCGGCCCCGGCGGAGCCCTGCAGCGGCGTGTCGCCGAAACCTACGAAGAGATGCAGAACAGCCGTACCCGCCCCCTCGATTAACCGCGTGAACCTGTTGTATCGTGCGCATGAGGAGGCCTCTTTCATGCTTGCAACCGCAGGTCGCACGTCCTAGGTTTAGATCTGATTCAGAATCCCGACACCCGACATGTACGACCAGGGGAGACCTCTTCGGTGTTTCGCACATCTCACATCGAACTCAGCTTGTCCGCGTTAAAGCGTAATATCAAGTTCATGAAGAAGCATCTACGTCCGGATGTTGTTTTTTCTTCGGTTGTAAAAGGCAACGCGTACGGTCACGGGATCCGCAATTTCGTTCCGATGGCGGAAAAGGCCGGGATTCGGCATTTCAGCGTCTACTCCGCCGGTGAGGCGTACCTGGCGCATCAGGTCCATACCGCGAACTCTCACATCATGATCATGGGCGCTCTGGACAATGCCGAGGTGGGCTGGGCGATCGAGAATGACATTTCATTCTATGTCTTCGGCACACGACGGCTCGAAACCGCGATTCAGGATGCTCGACGGATTGGAAAGAAAGCACGCATTCACCTGGAGCTGGAAACCGGCCTGAATCGCATGGGATTGAAAGCCGAAGCCCTGGAGCATGCTGTCGAATTGATCAAAGCCAACCATGAACACCTTGAGATCGAAGGTTTCAGCACACACTACGCCGGTGCGGAGAGTGTCGCCAATTATGTCCGTGTACGCAACCAGATCGAGACGTATCGTGAAATGGTGGTCTGGCTGAACAAGCAGGGACTGGAAGCCAAACTGCACCATACCGCCAGTTCCGCCGCCGTGTTGAATTATCCGGAAACGGTTTACGATATGGCACGGGTAGGCATCGCCCAGTACGGATACTGGCCGACCCAGGAGACCGAAATGCTCTACTGGCGGGAGCGTCAGGGCGGCACCATGAAATTGCCACCGAACCCTCTGAGGCGTGTGATCAAATGGGTCAGCCGCGTGATGAACATCAAGCGGCTGGGTCGGGGCGAATTTGTCGGCTACGGCAACAGCTTCCTCACCACACGACCCTCTGTGATTGCAGCCGTCCCCGTCGGGTACTGGCATGGCTTTTCGCGCGCGCTCTCCAACTACGGTCGCGTGTTGATCCACGGCAAACGTGCACCCGTCGTCGGCGCGGTCAATATGAACATGATGATGGTGGATGTGACGGACTGCAATGGAGTGGAAGAAGGCGACGAAGTGGTGATCCTGGGGAAACAGAAGAAAGCAGAAATCACCGTGGGGTCTTTCGCGGATCTGTCGGGTATGCTTAACTACGAAACCCTGGTACGGTTGCCGTCGGAGATCCCGCGAATAGAAGTAAAATAGGCCGTCCGCCGGCTGCCGGCACTGTCCGTATAGAAAACGCGATGGACGTTGCCGGCCCATCGCGTTTCTGACTTCTTGTGAAGTGGGATAGCGAGGATCAGGCGTCGGCGGCTGCCAGTGCCTGCACCGCCGCGTCGGAAATTTCTACCGAATCGGTCGGATTCAACCCGGCGGAACCGCCGCCCGCGCCGCTGTTCTGCTGCGCCGCCTGGGAGGCCTGCTCCATCCCGTCCATCATCTGCGATGCCATTCCCGCCTGGGTGGACATCGCACTCGCAAGTGCGTCAATCGTCATCGTATCCTCCGTGTGTGGATTGCCGTTGCAGCCTACGGTACTTCCGCAGTCGACACAGGCGTTCCACAACGCACCTGCTTCAACCCCAATGTATTCAGTCCCAATACCGATACGCAACCCCTTAAGAACATGGATCTTGCGAGTTCTGTTTATCCCTGGTCGATCACTTGAGGATTCGTTTTGTTCTGAGCGATTCTACTGGATTTACGACACCGAATCCGTGAGGATTCTTCAAGTGATCCGATCCACCGAAACAATAAGAGAGACCGAACGAACGCTCGGTGCGGTGCCGTGTCGGGAGGATGGGTGGACCGTTCCCTGCGGATCGAGTGGTTCTGCCTGCCCCGAGTAAGCAATCCCGCATCCGCTCCCGGTCTCTTGTCAAATCCCCGCTTCGGCGCTAGCTTAAAAGAATACGCTACTTGAGAGCCGAATTGCACGGAGGACGTTCCCATG
>WJJA01000387.1 GCA_014729955.1 bacterium | reverse complement strand
TGAGCCGCTCGGTTACGACGACCTGGACCTTCTCTTCCCGATAGAACTGCAGCAGCCGTTCGCTCGAGATGTTTCGCTGCCTGAGATCGAGGACTTTACCCATGTGATCAACGACTCACCATTGATGAAATGGCGCTATGTCGAGCCTCGTGATCGCAGGCAGACGGCGTTGCGAATGACTGTAATGGACACTCTCGGCAACTTGTTCTGGACCTCGGGCGTGGTTCCCACTAGTACACCGGAATTCGAATACAAAGGCCCCCCCTTCGCTCCGGGCGAAACATTCCATATCATCGTCGAAGTCTATAATGACATCCGCTGGTCTGACCCCGTGGACATCGTGTTCAAGAGGAACAGCGTCCCTCATCCTCCCGAGATTATCTATCCCGATCCGAGCGAGGTGCTTCTGACCCAGAAGCCGGTCATGGAGCTGGAAACCGATCCGGACCTGGAGGGCGATCCCCTGTGGGCCGTCTTCGACATCGTGCGTGAAGAAGACAGTGCGAACCTGGTGATGCGATCCGATACGATCGCTGTCGGACAGGGGAGGGTCAGACGCTACATTGACGAGACCCTGAAGGGCAAAAGCGAACAGATTGGTACGGTGCAAAAGGATTTGCAGGGTGTCGCCGACACCTTGATGGCAAAAACAGAACCCGGTTCGCCGGAGGCAGATTCGCTGCGCCGTGCAACCGAGACCCTGCAGGATGTCGGCACACAACTGGACAGTGTTTCCCGGACCCTGGAGCGTGTCGCCGGCGATCAACAGACGGACACAACCGCAGCACCGGCAGCCCCGGAGCGCCCGACCATCGAGGAAGAATACGAGGTCGGAAGCAATCGGGCCGCATGGGCATTGTCCGACACGCTTGCGGATAACACGATCTTCCTGATGAGGGCAAGAACGACGGACAAACTGGAAGTCGGACATGATTCCAAGTGGCGTCGGTTCATCGTTAACCTCTTCAATGATACTCCCGGTCCGTACGACATCACCTTCCCGGAGGATGACGGCGAGTTGTTGTTGACGGACAAGATGACCTGGACCCAGCCGTTCGATCCCGATCCTGAAGATACCTTGACATATACCATCAAGTTCGGTACCGCACGAGGGCAGACTCTCGACAGGACATTCGTGGTGCAGAACCTGGACAACCTCGAGTCGCTGGTGGACGACAAGGCATATCCTTACACCATCGAGGTACGTGACCGCTTTGATGCCTTGACCATTGCCCGCCCGGGTCAGATCATGGTGTACTACAACGCTGAGAACGACACTCCCACGGTTCCGGTTGGGTTTACGCTGTCAGACAGCCAGCGGGTGCGGCAATACCCCGCGCCGTTGAGCTGGTCCGCCTCAACGGACAGCGACCACAGCGACCCCTCCGAATCCCTTGTATATGAAGTTGACCTGAAACGTGAAGACGGCACTCCGGTCGATGTTCTGAAGACGCAAGCGGGTCAGCTATCAATCACACTCGACCCGATTGAAGACAACAGCCGTGCGGTGTGGAAAGTGCGTTCGATCGACAACGAAAACGCTGCCTCGAACTGGAGCCCGCCGGCGATCCTGGAAGTCAACATTGAAGACGAGCCGCCTCTGCCGTTTGTGCTGCGCAGCCTGAAGGACGATGCGACTCCTTACAGCCTCGGGCCGACTGTGTTCTCCTGGGACCAGGCGGAAGATGTCGACCCTCTGAACACGGTTTCGTACACCTTCTACCTGTCGGAATCGGACCAGTTTAATCCGGCCGCGATGGTTGCGGAATACGAGGTGCCTCCGATGGACAATCCGTCCGTGGAGCATGAACCCGAGTTAAAGCACCTTACCCCGTATTACTGGCGTGTGAAGGCGACTGACAACACAGGATTGTCGACGATGTCGGAGACCTTCTCATTCACGGTCGTCTCGACTCCGTCAGCACCGCAATGGGCAAAGGAACTACCGTTCGAGGTGACGCCCGATTACAGGATCGCCTGGATGCCGTCCACCGATCCGGACCCGGACGATCTGATCGAATACCGTGTTGAGATCTCGCCGGACCCATCGTTTGAACGTGTCGTCGCATTTTCCGATCCGGTATCGGACACCTATCGGATTGTCAATACCATTTCGAACCATGAGACGGCGCTTGAAGATGACGGCAGCCTGTATGTCCGTGTGAAGGCACGCGACGATCAGGGCTTTGAGGGCGAATGGAGCGAGACGCTTAACACATGGATCAACTTCGAGAACGATACGCCGACACCGCCTCTGCCTGTGTCGCCGAAGAATGTCCAGCTCGAGGATGCGCGGCCCACATTCACGTGGGAGCCGGGGGCGGATGAAGACCATACGGACTCTCTCGAAACCCTGCGATATGTGGTAATGGTAAGCCGCATCGAGTCTCCCGGTCAGGCGGTGGAGTTCGGGCAGGACACATTGAAGGCGCGCACCGAATGGCGTCCTCGCAAGGCTTTGCCTGACAACGCCGAGCTGCTTTGGAAACTCCGGACGCTTGACGATGAAAACAGCGCTTCGGAATGGTCAGAAGATGTCGAGTTCAGCATTGACCGCAAGCCCGAAAAACCCGAAAACTTTGCCTTGATTTCCCCGGCAGACAAAGCGACATTGGATGCAAATACTCCGATCCGATTCACTTGGAATGAAGCCGTCGACCCGGACTTGAATTCCTCGGTGCAATACCGGATCGAGATTGGAGACCGCAGCTTCGGGCCGTTCCCGGAGACGGAATACTATCTGGAAGAAGGACTGGCACCCGGGAAGGTGAAATGGCGTGTGATCGCCATTGACAACACCGGTCTTGAAAACGCCAGTGATACGTTTGCCATCGAAGTGCAATAGCCATGAATGGTAGCACCCTCGGCGGCGCCTGACAGGAACTGCAGATGTTTAAAACGCCGCTGATACTCGTGGTGGAAGACGAAGAGCCCAATCGCGATTTGCTGCAGGCCATGTTGCGGCATCTGGGATATGATGTTGTCGCCGGCTGTGACGGGGTCGAGGGACAGGAGCTTGTCGAACAGCACCGCCCCGACCTGGTCATAACCGACGTGATGATGCCGAAGCTCAACGGCTATGATTTCTGCAACTGGATCAAGTCCCACGAAGAGACACGCATTCGGTTGATCCCCGTGATCATGCTCACGGGGCTCAACAGTTTGAACGACCGTGTGCGCGGGATCGAAGTCGGAGCGGATGACTTCATCACCAAGCCCTTCGAGCATACCGAGCTGCGGGCTCGGGTCTCCTCACTGATCAAGCTGAAACAGTTCACTGATGACCTTGAGAACGCCGAAGAGGTAATTTTTACGCTGGCACTGACCGTGGAAGCCAAGGATCCTTACACTCGAGGTCACTGTCAGCGACTCTCTGAGCATGGGATGGATATCGGCCGGTTGCTGGAGCTGCCGGCAGAGGATATCCAGGCGATACGACGAGGGGGCATTCTTCACGACATCGGCAAAATCGGCATACCGGACCGAATCCTGCTGAAGCCCGGTCCCTTGACGGAAGCAGAACGGGAGATCATGCGGCAGCACCCCTCCAAGGGCGAAGAGATTTGCCAGCCGCTGGGGTCACTGGCCGGCACACTGCCGATCATACGCCACCACCATGAACGCATGGACGGTCGTGGCTATCCGGACGGTCTGCAGGCCGACGACATTTACATCGGGGCAAGAATAATCGCCGTTGTCGATTTCTACGATGCGCTCGTCACGGATCGGCCGTATCGTGAAGCGCTGTCGCAGGACCGTGCATTGAGTATTACATACAGCGCCGCTGCGGAAGGGCATCTCGATCCGAACATTGTGGATTTGCTTCATGAGTTTGTAACAGCCGTGGGCGTAGGCTGGCTCTACATTGAATAGCTGAAGACGTACGCTTTCCTCGGGGGAGGAGCATTCATGCAGTATTGGATCATCGGCTCGGGTCCGGCGGGTCGCTCTGCCGCGGCAGAACTGCGACGCCTGGATACCAAAGCCGACATCGGGCTCGTCACGGAAGAAACCGAACCCGTGTATTCACGTCTCGAACTACCGAGCTATCTTTCCGGTGAGCGTTCGCGTGACGAGTTGATCGGCAACGCGAAGGATTTCGCCCGGGAATATGATCTCCAGCTGATCACAGGCAGACGTGTAGTCAACCTGGATCCGAAGAAGAACCTTCTCGTTCTCTCCGACAAACGGCAGCTTCGTTTCGACCGCCTTTTAATCGCAACCGGCACACGTCCGAAAGTGCCCTCCTTCCAGCATACATCGGACGCTCTGTACAGTTTTCGCACCCTGGCCGATGCACAACGTCTTGTGCGAACCCTGGAACACCTTGAAAATGCATTGGTCTACGGTAACGGCATCCTGGCCGTCGAGACCGCGAGAGCGTTGAAGAAGCGTGGGCTCGAGGTCACCGTCATCGCCGATGATGAAGGTTTGTGGCCGAATCATTTCGGTGGATTGACCGGTGAGCAGGTAAGTGAATACTTGCAGTCTCTTGGGATTACCGTGCATGAGAACGACCCGATTACCGACCTGCTCGATGAAGCGACTTTCCACTACTTTGCCCGTACGCGTTCAGGTCGGACCATCCGCACCCAATTGATCGTGCAGCTGCTCGGGTGTCTGCCGAGGACACGTTTCCTGCGCAACGCCGGTGTTGAGGGGAACGGTGGTATTTTCGTGAACAAGTATCTGCAAAGTTCACGCGAAGACGTGTTTGCTGCCGGTGATTGTGCGGTTATCGAGGACACGGAGAAATCTGCGCAACGCTCCAATTTTGGTTGGCTTTCGGCGATTCGGCAAGGCAAATTAGCGGCGAAGAATATGATCGGGGAGCAACCCGTCGAAGTGGATGTCACATCGGATGACTACTTTTTCCGCCTGGAAGGCGGCGACCCGGCTTCCCGCTGGAACCTTCACGGAGACGCCACATCGTGAGATCCGTTATACGCAGCGCACTTGATATCGGCACCAATGCCGTGAAGTATGTCGTCGTCGAAGTTGGCGATGAGGGTCTGGAAACCTTGCTGCAAAGCGAACGAATCGCTCGTCTCGGTGAGGGATCACTGGAATCCGGTGAGCTTCAGCCGGTTGCCGTTCAACGCACACTCGCTGCGATCGAGGAGATGCTGGCGGAAGGAGAACTGTTCCAGCCGTTGACGACGGACGCCATCGGAACCCAGGCATTGCGGCGTGCAAAGAAC
>WJJA01000386.1 GCA_014729955.1 bacterium | reverse complement strand
CTGGACCGTGGAAGCATACGACGGCGATCTGTACCGTTCCGCCAACGGCGCTCCCTACAGCTTCACGTTGTCGGCCAATGCAGAGCCACCTGCGGATTTCATGTTGACCATGCCGATTGACAGCACGTACGTGCCGCGCAATGAGGTGGTATTCCAGTGGGAAGGCTCCGAGGACCCGGAGGGTGCGATGGTACGGTATCGTCTGGAAATCACTATCGGCGACGAGTTGTTCACAACGGAAACCGTAATCGCAGACACCATGTTCGGCTATGACTTCTCGGGTATAGGCAACCTTCCGGAAGACCCGATCTACGGCACCTGGACCGTGTTCGCCATGGATACGCACTTCGAAACGGAAGCGAGCAACGGACCGCAGTATTTTGTACTGGAGGAACCGGTTGCCGTGGACGAGCAGGGCGATGAGACTGCGCCGTCAACGTTTGCCCTGCAACCCGCCCGACCGAATCCATTCAACGCTCAGACCATGCTACGCTACCATCTTCCGCGGGCCGGCCGAGTCAGCCTGAAGATCTATGACGTACTCGGACGACCTGTGCGAGATCTGGTGGAAGGATCACGCAACCCGGGCAGCCATGAACTGGTATGGGATGGCCGCAGTGAAGACGGCGTGCCGTTGAGTACGGGTGTCTATTTCGTACGTTTTATTGTGCAGACACACGAAGGTCCCGCTGCACGGGATGTGCAAAAGCTGCTACTGGTCAAGTAACAAACGATACCTGACGGATCGCGAGGCCCGGCTTGCGCTTCAGCAGGTCGGGCTCTCCTGTCACGGCAGGGCTGATAGATCTTCGCTGTCTTTTGAAGGTATGAACTTAGACGTTCACCGAAGCGTGACCGAATGGACGGTTCTGATAGCGGGTTTCCTCGCTCCCCAAGCCGGCTTGTGTCTTCCTATATTCAGGTATGCTTCGCAAACTGCTGATAAAACTATCCGCCTTGTCGGCGCTCATCCTGCTGTTTCCCCGGGATCGGCTACGGCGGCCGCGGGGTTCTGTGCTGCCGACCGAACGATATGACGAGCGCGACACGATGTTCGCTCGTGCCGCACGAAAGCCCGGCACACCCGAGTATGAGGAATACTATGCCCGCCGGCCGGCATGGAAAACACGCGACGACCGCATCCGCCGGATGACTCCGCTTTGCCGGCCCGGGGCACGGCACTACCACCCGACGCTGAGCCGTGCAGCGGAGGAGTGGTTCGAACGGATCGGTTCGATTGAGGTGGACGCAAATTGCGTGAGTTCAGCCGTTGAATCAATTCGCACGGCGGACGATCCCATCGACGCCCTGACTCACGTAACACGTCAACTCGGCGCAGTCGATGTCGGCTTTACCGTGGTGCACGAGGCATTCGTATACACCCACAAGGGTCGTCTCGACAAAGACTACGGTCGGCGGATCGACGACAGCCTGCCGCGTGCGGTGGTGTTCCTCGTTGAGATGGACCATGACCGCATGCAGCGTGCCCCTGAAGCGGATACGATTCGGGAATCAGCACGCCAATACTACCGTGCCGCACGGATTGCCTTTTATCTCGAGGCGATCCTTCGTACGCTTGGCTACCGTGCAAAGGCGCATTACGACGCCCATTACGATGTCATCCTGCCGCCACTCGCGGTGGGGGCGGGCCTGGGAGAATTGGGGCGCAACAACATCCTCGTCGCGGACCGTTACGGCAGCCGTGTCCGCATCGGTGCCGTGACCACCGATCTGCCCCTGCCGCAGTCGGAACCGGTCGACCTTGGTGTGCAGCATTTTTGCGCGATCTGCGGGAAGTGTGCGACAAACTGCCCCTCACGTGCCCTTTCGCTCGGCGAAAAAGAGAACGTGCGCGGTGTGAAGAAATGGCCGACGAACGTCGAACGCTGCTACCGTTACTGGCGCAGTGTCGGCACCGACTGCGGGATCTGCATGGCGGTTTGCCCGTTTTCCCATAAGAACAATATGTTTCACAATGCTGTGCGTCGCCTGATACGTCTCAATCCCTGGATGCGTCATGTTGCCCTTAAGGGGGACGACCTGGTCTACGGGAAAACCTGGAAACACAGCAGGCGTTGAGGCCCGAGCGTGCAATGCGGTTGAGTGAAGACAAGTCTCATCCTGTCGCCCGGGCGGCTGGTCGGAACAGGAGCATCCCCGGAAATGGTCGAAGTTTTTTGGATTTCATGGAAGCCACATGGATTTCCTGCGCGTATCAGTATAATTTAGGCCATGATAGCATGGCTGACAGAAGAACATTTAAAGCGATCCATGCGGGCTGCCTTTCTACTCTCAACAGCATTCCTTGTACTCCTTGCGATCTCGGGTGAACTGCGATCTTCGGAGGTCTCTGTTCCGCCGTACGGCGCCGAGCTGCCGTTCATGCAAAGCTGGGGTGCAGACGACTACGGCGGCGGAACCCAGAACTGGGATATCGTGCAGGACAGCAGCGACCTGATCCTGGTTGCCAATGACTCGGGCATTCTCACATATGACGGTGCACGATGGGGCAGGGTGGGGGATCCTGAACACCGTCCGGCACGGTCTTTCCTGCGTGACCGCCATGATCGTATCTGGGTCGGGATGCTGAACGACTTCGGGTACTTGTCCTCTGACTCCACCGGTTCATTGCGGATCGTCTCCCTATTGCATCTCCTGCCTGAGGAACATCACGGCTTTCATAATGTGGATGAGATCCACGAAACCGAGCGGGGCCTTGTGATGGTAACTCGGTCCGCGTTGATGTTCTATCACGTTGATCCCGATCAACCGGATGACGGCGTAATGGAAGTCTATCCGACACCAGAAGATGACCCCATTGTATCCTATTGCAATCTGAACGACCGGCATCTCGTTTTTGTTTTCGGGCAGGGTCTGCTGGAGTGCAGCGGAGGAGGCTATCAACCTGTAGCGGGGCATGATCGCATCGAAGCGCCGGTGGTGTGGGATCTCACACCCCTGGGAGGGGATTCACTGCTACTGAACCAGGGCGATGACGGCCATGCCGTTTTTCATAACGGTGTGCTCAAACCGTTGGAAAACGAAGCAACACGGTATTTGCGCGCCCTGCGTCCGACCAACGAAACCCTGCTGCCGGACGGACGAATCGCGGCGGTTACACGAAAAGGCGGCCTGGTCCTGTTTGATTACGCCGGCACACTCCACCTCGTGATGAACCGTGACAATGGTCTGCGGGACAATTGGGTGGTGAACGGGCCGTTGATCGACAACACCGGCGGCTACTGGCTCACTCTGAACGACGGCGTCGCACGCCTCGAGATCGATGCGCCGCTTCGTGTGGTCCATGACGATGTCTATATGGGAGCAGTGCTTTCCATGGTCTCCCATAACGGCCGCCTCTTTGCCGGCGCAGACCAGGGCATTTACCGTCTTCGCTCCAATATGTCCCTCGACGACACGTCCAACTGGGAGCGTATCGCCGGCATCGACAATCGCGGGTGGGATCTTCTCAACATGGACAACCGTCTGCTGATCGGCGCTGCGAGCGGTGTCTATGAACTGGTGGACGGCAATGGTCGCTGTGAGACCGTGAGTTTCTTCAACAACGCTCTCGATCTTGAATCCAGCCCTGATGGACGTTTCCTGTATGTAGGCACTTGGATGGACGGCCTTCAAGTGCTGGAACGTGCCGGTGCAGGATGGGGAAAACCGGTCCGTGTGCCCGGTACATCGGATTTCGTGCGCGGCATTTTCGTGGAACCGAACGGCGCCCTGTGGCTGACTATCGAAGGGGGATACCCGGAGACGGTTCGGTTACCCTCGACCGGGAACGTGTCGGATGCCGTGGTGACTGTTTATGACAGCAGCCGGGGCTTGGCAGAGCCGGGCAGTTACATTCCTTTTCTTGTGAACGGACGCATCCATGTTGCGAGCGAACAGGGAACCTTTTATCTGGACGACGACAGAACGAAATTTGTGCCGGACTCGCTGCTTGCGCTGTACCCGGGACAACCATCCGAACCCACTGACTGGGTGAGTACGGATGATAAGGGACGGATCTGGTTTTCCGCAGGTCCGTATGCGACGTGGTGTGCAATACCGGACTCGACGGGTACGGGATACAAAATGGTACGACCGTTCGCCAGAGCACGAGTCCGCGAGTCCTACCTTGTGCTGCCGGTTCCTGAGGAGAACCATGTCTGGATGGGATCGGCGGACGGTCGGGTGATCCGCTGGGACGAGTGCCTTGGGATGCAGCCGGGGACCGCAGGCCGTGCAAAAGTCCGTCAGGTTTATATCCAAAACGATTCGCTTCTGTTCGGAGGCTATGGGGAGGTTGAGAAGCTGCGGCTTCAATCGAATCACCGTGTTGTGCGTATCAACTTCTCGCTGCCGCAGTATGATGCGGTCGAGTTGAACCGGTATCGCTATCGTCTCCTGCCCAGGCATCGAAACTGGTCCTCCTGGAGCGAAGAGGCGTATCGTGATCTCGGACGGTTGCCGGGTGGATCGTATACCATCGAGGTGCAGGGGCGGGATGCGTACGGCCGTGTCAGTAAAACCGACCCGTTCACGTTTCAAGTGCAGCATCCGTGGTATCTGTCAATCTGGTCTGTGTTGCTTGCCGCGTCGGCGATCGTTGCATTGATTTACGGCTTCATGCAGTGGCGTTTCCGGGCCATGGAACGCAGGCGGCTGTTGCTGAAGAAACTGGTAGCGAAGAGAACACGTGAACTTGAGGAGGCGATGCGGGAGCTGGAGCTGCACAGGGATGCTGAACTGGAAGCGAAACAGATGCGTACAGCCGCACGACTTGGTGCCACCCTGGCCCATGAATTCAACAATCCGCTCGCGATTATCAAAGCAGGCGCCGAGCTCGCCAAAATGCAGGATCAGGATGAACGCACCAATAAAATTCTCGACTCGATTTTGCGCCAGACGGAACGCTTAAGTGAACTGGTACGAAAATTCCAGAAGCTGGAGGAGTTGCGGGAGATTGACTATGCAGCGGGGATGAAGATTCTTGATATCCACGGGCCGGAGGATTCGGATCAGAAGTCCTCGCAACCTGAGGAAGCGTAGCTGAGAAGCTCGAAAATGGCAACCATTCTTATGTTTTATATTATATCGATCAATCAAAAATGACGGATTTTATTGAAATTTCGTTTTACTCAACCCTGCCTGTATCCTATCTTTCTATGAGGTATTGGATGATTAGTTCCTTCGGCTTCGCACGTAAACAGCATACGAATAGGGTCACCGAACGGTTACCCGTTTCCTGATCGTATCCATGCAAACACACAAAGAGACCTCGGATTTGACCAGCCTGCTGTTCAGGCGGGTGTTGATTCGCCTGCTGATCATCACGATCGGTGTGGCAGTGCTGTATGCTCTGCTCGTCCACCAGTTTGTGCGCACGTCAAATGAAGAGGTGACACAGCATCAGCGCAATGATGTGAGAATGGTGACGGAAATTGCGTCCGGCTCAGTACAACCGGTCGTCGAGGACTACCAGGCCGGACGGATCAGCGACAGGGAAGCATTGGAGCAGGTCATCGAGATCGTCAATCAGATGACCTACGAAGACAACTATGGTGCCAACTACGTCTTCTTGATCGGGTATGACGGCATGCTGTATGTTCAGCCCTTTTTTCCCGCACGTGCGATGACGGATCAATGGAATATGCAAGATGAAAACGGCAAGTATCTAATCCGTGAATTGATTCAAGTGGCACGAAACAATCCTGAAGGTGGATTTGTTCGGTACCTCTACAGGAATCCGGCAACTCACAAAGTGGAAAACAAGCTTTCCTATGCGATGAGTATACCCGAGCTGGATCTGGTAGTCGGCACGGGGATTTATACGCAGCAGGCTCACCTGGCATATCGTCGGCTTACGACCGCAGCATACGTAGCCGGGTTCGGCGCAATCCTGCTGATCATGCTGCCGGTGGGCATATCGCTGCATGCATTGCAGCAACGAAACCGCGATCTGGAAACCGTACTCAGGGATCGTGAACGAGCTGAAAAGGCTCTGCGGATCTCGGAAAACCGGCTTTCCGGTGTGCTGAAGCACATGCCGCTGGGGGTATTGCAATACGAGGTAAGAGAAGACGATACCATCCTGCTGCGTGGATCCAATCCCGCGGCTTCTTCCATTCTGGGGCATGACTTGAAGGAGAAAAAAGGACTGACAATGGAAGAAGCGTTTCCCGGGGTGGAAAACACATATATACCGGAAAAATATCGTATGATCGCCCGGCAGGGCGGCGCATTCCAGGAGGAGATCAGCGATCCTTCCAACCCGGATGCGCCCCGGGTGTTTCGTGTATTCCTTTTCCAGACCGAGCCGAACCATCTCAGTGTGCTGTTTCGTGATATCACTGAACAGAAACGGATCGAGCGTGAACGTGCCAATCACCGGCAACTGCTGCAGACCGTATTGGATGTCTATCCGCATGTGACCTTCGCAAAAGATCTGGAAGGCCGATTCCGCATCGTGAACAAGGCCCTGCAGGATTACTTCGGTCTTCCTGCTGACAAGATTCTGGGCGCGCGTGAGAAAGATCTCCTGAAGGATCCCGAAGTGGTTGTCGAGCTGGAAGAGGAAGATCGGCTGGTCATCGAGAACCATGCTGCAATTTTCAATCGGGAGTGGGAAATTCGCGATCCGCACGGACGACTTCGGTCCTATCTCGGTTCGAAGATTCCGATCCATTTGCCGGATACCGATGAAGTTCTGGCTCTGGCTGTATTCGTTGAAATCACGGAACTTAAGGAAGCGATTCATCATCGCGATGAGGCGAGGCTGCTCTACGAAACCGTCCTTAACACGGCCGGGGATGCGATCCTGACTGCTGATGCGGACGGACGTATCCTCAACACCAACCAGGCGTCTGAGGTGATGTTTCAACTCGATGAGGGTGGACTTGCCGGTCAAAACCTGACCTCCCTGTTTGCCGAACAAGCGGCCGAAGCAATCCTTGCCGAATGGATCAGGCAATTGGAGGCGGGGGAGACCAGTATCGTTGCAGAACTGAATTGCAGTCGGAAAGCTGAAGAGGTTTTCCCCGCCGAAGTATCGATGACTCGATGGATTCTGAACGGCAAGATTCATTTCACGGTCATTGTTCGCGACATCACTCGTCGAAGAGAGGCCGAAGAGACTGCAAGGTTGCAACAGGAACAGCTGATCCAGGCGGATAAGATGATCGCGCTGGGTACACTCGTGAGCGGTGTGGCGCATGAGGTGAACAATCCCAACAATTACATTGCCTTGAATGCGAGCCTGTTGGAGGAGAGCTGGCGCTCGGTCCTGCCCATCCTGGATCAGCATCTGGAGTCGGAAGGAGATTTTTCCGTCGGCGGCCTTCCGTATACCGAAATGCGAGATCGGTTGTTTGAGTTGATCCAGGCAATCGGTAATGGATCGAAAAGGATTGAAAGCATTGTATTTGACCTGAAGAATTTCGCACGTCAGGGAAGTCCCGGTGAAATTGAGAATGTTCGAATCGATGAAGTGATTCGATCCGCCGTGGCGTTGAACCAGAACCTGATTGCGAAATCCACACGCAGGTTCAGCGTGTCGTACTCGGAGGCTCGGCCCTCGGTCCGCGGGCACCGGCAGCGCCTGGAACAGGTTGTGATCAACCTATTGCAAAATGCGTGTCAGGCCATTGATTGTCCCGACCAGAAGCTGCACATTCGATGCACGCAGGAACAGAGAGACGGTGTTCGATTTGTCTGCGTATGCGTGGAAGACGGCGGTCGCGGGATGGGACCGGAAGTGCAGAATCGACTTTTCGATCCGTTCTTCACTACACGACGTAATGATGGTGGCACGGGTCTCGGTCTCGCAGTGTCGAATTCGATCATGCAGGAGCACGGCGGCCGCCTGGAGTTCGATTCTGTTGTCGGAGAAGGAACACAAATGCGTATGCTTCTGCCCGTGGTGACGACCGAAACGACACCCACAACAGGAATCCAGGTCATTCTCTCGGGGGAATCTTCATGACCGACTCAAGCCCTCAGCGGGCTATCCTTGTCGCTGATGACGAGCCGGAAGCCTTGCAAAGCCTAGATATCACTCTCCGTGCAGCGGGACTTGGACCGGTGCGTACGCTCTCCGACAGCCGGGACATCCTGCCGACTCTGCGCCGGGAGGATGCTTCCACGATCTTGCTCGATCTCAATATGCCCTATATCAGTGGTGAGGAATTACTGCCGACACTTCGTGAGACATTTCCTGCTGTCCCGATTATTATCGTAACCGCAGTCAATGAAGTGGAAACCGCCGTGCGCTGTATGCGGCAACAACCGTTTGATTACCTCGTTAAACCGATCGAACCGACCAAGCTGTTGACAACGGTACGGCGCGCTCTGGAGTTCAACGATCTGCGTGTGGAAAACGAGCGTTTGAAGCAGAAGATGCTGTCAGATCGGATGGAACGGCCGGATGCGTTCGCGGATATTATTACCCGTAATGCTGAGATGCTGAGGATGTTCCGGTATATCGATGCCGTCGCGGAGTCGGGAGAAGCGGTTCTGATCAGCGGCGAAACCGGGGTTGGGAAAGAGCTTGTTGCGCG
>WJJA01000385.1 GCA_014729955.1 bacterium | reverse complement strand
AGATTGCAGTTGTACTCGCAGTAGCCCTCCTGGAACACCGCGACCGGGCTCCAGAACGCCGCGAAGCCCGCTTCGAAGTGGGTCGGCTGCAGGCAGCGGCCGGTGGTCGCGCAGATGCGTACGCATTCATTGCAACGTATGCAGCGGTCGAGAAACGCTTCCTCCGGCTGTGCGCCGGGAGGGCGGATATAACGACGGTCACGGTTGTCCGGGTCCTGCCCGAGGTTGACCATCCCCGCGCCGATCAAGCCGACACCGGTCGCGGCGACGAACGAACGGCGTGCGAAATCCGGCTCCGACTGCATCTCGACGGGTGTACGGAAGGTGTAGACGGTTTCCCCGGCACGGCATTGCGCGGCGCAGTTCAAACAGAAAATGCATTCGCTTTTTTCCGTGGTCACGAAATCATCCTCGATCGCGCCCATCTTGCACTCTTTCGTACACAGGGCACAGTTCGTGCAGGTGCCGCTTTTCACCACACGCTGCAGCGGGCTGAACTTGGAAAGCAGGCCAAGCAGAGCACCGAGCGGGCAAAGGTTCCTGCACCAGAAACGCCGCTGGAAAAACGAAAGCCCGAGAATGACCACAAAGAACACAAAGATAAACCACGCCCCGGCGACCGCATGCGCCTTCAACGGCAGCACGTGCAGAGAGAGAAAGTCGAAGGTGTCGAAGAGCCAGTCCGGATCGTACCCCCACGCCAGTGAGGTGTCGAACGCAGCGTTCAACCCCCATGTGATCCCCGGAAAAATCGCCCCTCCGAAGGTACGCCACAGCAACGGAAGCGGATCCAGCAGCCAGACCGCGCTGAAACCGAACAGCGCCGAGACCACGAACGCAATCAGCGCCCAGGTCTTGAACGGACGGAACCGTCTGCCGATGCGATCCTTCTTCGCGATCAAACGGTCGCTGAGGTCGACCAGTGTGCCTAGTGGACAAACCCAGCCGCAAAAAGACCGCCCGAGGATAAAAGGCAGCACCAATACGATCAACGACAACAGGAACATCGGGATGAACGCCCTCGCCGCAGCGGTGAGCACCACGGCCGTCAGCGGATCGAGCCACAGGAACAGTTCCGGCGGTATCCAGGGAGCAAAGGGATAGTTCGCCTGCAGAACCGTAAGCAGGAACAACCCCAGGACCCCGAGTTGCACCCCCTGCCGGATGTGAATATCACGTTTGGCGCGTCGGATCTTCTTTCTCTGTGCGGCTTTCGTTGCGGACGGGGTCTTGATCGGCATGAGGCCTCGTGTTTGGGGGATCGTACAGTCGTTCACAGCTTCAGTGTGAAACCACGAAGGTGAACAAAAGATGGAGCGGCAGACGTTCTGCCGGCAGGACACCCGCCTGCCCGCACGTCACTGTCGCAGGCTGCCTGAAAGTGTGTCATCCCGCCAAAAAGCGGGCGGGCAAGCCCGGCGGGAAAGCCGGCGGCAGGCCCGGCGAAACAGGCCGTCTCAGCCTGTGTCATCCCGGCGCAAGACGGCATCCAGCGTCGTTCATAAACGATAAAAAATATCAGTCCTTTGTGGTCTTCTCGTGGCATCGAGAACAGTCGCGGAATACCATTCTGCGACAGCCCGGCAAGACGGCATCCAGCGTCGTTCATAAACGTAAGACTATCAATTCTTTGCACTATACTCAACGTTGTGTCGGGTCTTGACCCGCGAAAGCGGAGTATGACCCGACACGAGAATTGGATCTTAAACGGCATGGAGGCCGGGCGGCCCGTGTCTGTGAACAAACCGAACCCGCTATCCTCCTCGCATCTACATAAACGAGTATTCCACCGGCTGATGCGCAGCTGTATCCATCGTGCCGAGACCGGCTTCATTCGCACGTTTCAGCCAGTTCAGGGACGCGGGTTCCAGCCCGAACACCTTCGCCGCCCATGCATCCACCAGCACCGGGTCGATCCCGGCAAGCACCGTGTTCATCGGTTGCACATCATCCAGGCTGCCGCCGGAGGGACCGTTACGCATCAGCACACGGGTCGCATCGACCAGAGTCAGGTGAGGACGCAGCACACGGTTGATATCCGCCAGTTTCTCCGGGAAGGAGTGGTGAATCAGGCCGCGGTTCTTTCCGATCAATCCCATCTGGTTTTTCAGGCCGACGGTGATTTTCGAAAGGCCGTGCGACTTCAATACCGGCAGGTTGATGAATACATCGGCTTCCAGCGGGTCTCGATAGAACGTCCATTCCTTCAGCGTGAAGCCGTTCTCGATGGTCACCGACTCGAACAGACGGTCGCGTATGAAACGCACATCGGCCCCGGCGTCCGACATCGCCTTTTCCACACCCGAGTTGATGTAACAGCGACGCGCCTCGTTGCAGGTACGGTCCATCGCGAGCACCTTCTTCGCACCGGCTTCGAGGCAGAGACGCACCATCTCAGCCGCCACCTCCGGGTGCGTATTCGCGGCGTACTCCGGCGCGCGGTCCCAGCTCATGTTAGGCTTGATCACTACGGTCTGGTCCTTCTGCACAAACCGTCCGATGCCGCCCATCAGCTCGACTGCCTTACGTACCATCGCGGCCGGCGCGCTGTTCTTCACCATCACAAGGTCCGCCGGTGCATCGCCGGCGAGCACACGCCAGGCTGTCGATCCGCTCAACACCACGCCCCCCGTGCCCAGGCTGACCGCCTTGATAAACCCTCGTCGCTGCATGCATCGCCTCCGCCGGTTAAACGCTCTCATTCTTCAGAGTTTACCATCCTGTTCTTCATCCTAAAATAATGGAGCGAACGTTCACGACCAAAGAGACGCGAGCCTTTTTTCAAATCTTACCGGAACGTCCCATTGAATGGTCTGGCAGGCACGCGGCTGTTTCGCGTGTGTGACCTGACAGATGAAGAAACGTAGCCCGGGCTTGTGCGCCTACGGTGTAGTCGCCGACGCAGGGGAGGCGGTTCAGTCGAAAGATTCACTGACCGAGAGGAACAGTCGTCTCCCCAAGCCCCGTCAGGGGCGAGATGTGCATAGCCCCGGACGTCAGTCCGGGGAGCAGATCGCCTAACCCGAATTTTTCACGAGTTCAAAGTGCGTCAGATGCGAGGCGCGAAGGATGAAGCTGTATGGCAATACCGCGAATCCTTCGCAACAAAGCAGATGACGTGCTTGGGACCGCCCGAAGGGGGAATGAGTAAATGGGTTTTTCTCTT